>CAZXTT010000255.1:0-3372 GCA_964643775.1 uncultured Rhizobiaceae bacterium
CTCGAGCCGATGCTGGAGGCGGTGCATGAGCGCCTGTCCGGCGTGGTGATCGAGTGTCTGGACTGGCAGGCCTTTATCAGCCGCTATGATCGCCCGGGCACATTGTTTTACTGCGATCCACCTTATTGGGGCTGCGAGAAGGATTATGGCGCAGGCGTTTTCGCCCGCGATGACTTTGCGGAGCTGGTCACCGCCCTGCGCGGCATCAAGGGCCGCTTCGTGCTAAGCATCAATGACGTGGATGAGATCAGAAAGCTGTTCGCCTGGGCCACCATCATGGAGGTAGAGACCACCTACACAATAGCCGCGCGCCGCTCCAAACGCGCCGGCGAACTCATAATCACAAATGCGCAATAACAACCGCCACTTTGCGCAATGTCCACGCCCGCGCTACAGAAGCGGCCCGGACAGCGCATGCCGCGCCGCCGGGCAGGGCGGGAGAACGGGTGGTGATCCCGGCAGGATTCGAACCTGCGACCCTCAGATTAGGAATCTGATGCTCTATCCAGCTGAGCTACGGGACCAGCCTGAATTTCCAAATAGGCCATAGGCGGGCGTGGCGCAAGGGTGGCTTTTGGCGGCGGTGTGGCGGAAAATCCCTCGTGTGCCCATGTGTTCTTTGCATTGTCCGGCCTCAGCGGGTAAATAGAGCGCCATGAGCAAGCAGACAGGACATCTTTCGCCCGCCGAGATCGCCCACGTGCTGGCCGAGGCGCTGCCCTTCATGCAGCGCTATTCCGGGCAGGTGGTGGTCATCAAGTATGGCGGCCACGCCATGGGCAACGAGGAGCTGGCGCGCCAGTTCTGCGCCGACGTGGTGCAGATGAAGCTCTCGGGCATTCACCCGGTGATCGTCCACGGCGGCGGGCCGCAGATCGGGGCCATGCTGGAGAAGCTGGGCATAGCCTCGCGCTTCGAGGACGGCCTCAGGGTGACCTGCGCCAGGACGGTGGAAGTGGCCGAGATGGTGCTTTCGGGCTCGATCAACAAGTCGGTGGTGGCCTGCATACAGCAAGCCGGCGGCAAGGCGGTGGGCATTTCCGGCAAGGATGGCTCGCTGTGCATCGCCCGCAAGCTGAAGCGCAGGAAGACCGACCCGGAATCGGGCATAGAGCGCATCATTGACCTGGGCTACGTGGGCGAGCCGGTGGAGATAGACACCGACCTGCTGGACACCATCATAAACTCCGACGTCATACCGGTCATCGCGCCCATAGGCGTGTCGCCCGACGGCGAGACGCTGAACATAAACGCCGACACCTTCGCCGGGGCGGTTGCCGGGGCGCTGAAGGCCAAGCGCTTGCTGCTGCTCACCGATGTCGAGGGCGTGCTGGACAACGACGGCGAGCTGATCGCCGAGCTGACGCCGGAATCGGTGGAGGCGCTGATCGGCAAGGGGGTTATCTCCGGCGGCATGATCCCCAAGACGCGCTCTTCCGTCGAGGTGCTGAAAAGCGGCGTCGAGGGCGTGGTCATACTCGACGGGCGGGTGCCGCACGCGGTATTGCTGGAGCTGTTCACGGCGCGCGGCGTCGGCACCCGCATCAGCGAGGCCGGGGCATGAGCGGACGGCAGGGCATGAACGGCTTTTCACACGTGCGCCACTGGGTGTTCGATCTCGACAATACCCTCTATCCGGCCCGCTACCGCCTGTTCGACCAGATAGACCGGCGCATGGGAGAATACATCGCGCGCCTTTTCGGCGTCGACCGCGAGGAGGCGCGGCGCATCCAGAAGGATTATTTCTACCGCTATGGAACCACCCTGCGCGGGCTGATGAAGAAGCACGACGCCGACCCCGTGGCCTTCCTCGAGTATGTCCACGACATTGACTATTCGGCCATCGCCCCGGACGCGGAGCTGGATCGCGCCCTGAGCGCCCTGCCGGGGCGCAAGTGGGTGTTCACCAACGGCACCGAGGCGCACGCGGCGGCGGTAATGGAGCGACTGGGCATAAGCGGACATATCGACGAGGTGTTCGACATCACCCATTCCGGCTACCTGCCCAAGCCGCTGCCGGAGACCTATGCCGCCTTCGTGCGCAAGACCGGCATGGAACCGGGGCGGGCAGCCATGTTCGAGGACATCGCGCGCAACCTGGCGCAGCCGCACGAGATGGGCATGACCACGGTGCTGGTGGACCATCCCGACAACGTGGACGGCTGCCGCATGAACGAGATGAACGACGACGTGAACGCGCCCTACGTGCATTACGTCACGGATGACCTGGCCGCCTTCCTGGGGCGGCTGACCAGGCCCGAGCCTGAAAGAATGCTGCAAGAGGAGACATCATGAGCTTTGACGACCTGAGGAAGACCATCGAGAGCGCCTTCGAGGCCCGCGACACCATAACCCCGGCGACCACCGGCGAGGTGCGCGAGGCGGTGGAAGAGGCGCTGAACCTGCTCGATTCCGGCAAGGCGCGGGTGGCCGAGCGGGTGGCGCAAGGCGAGTGGAAGGTCAACCAGTGGCTGAAGATGGCGGTGCTTCTGTCGTTCCGCCTCAATGACATGACGATGATTTCCGGCGGCCCCGGCGGCGCTTCGTGGTGGGACAAGGTGCCGTCGAAGTTCGCCGGGTGGAGCGAGGACGACTTCCGCGCCGCGGGCCTGCGCGCGGTGCCCAACTGCGTGGTGCGCCGCTCGGCCTACATAGCGCCGGGGGTGGTGCTGATGCCGTCGTTCGTCAACCTGGGAGCCTACGTGGACGAGGGCACCATGGTCGATACCTGGGCGACGGTCGGCTCGTGCGCCCAGATCGGCAAGAACGTGCATATCTCCGGCGGGGCCGGCATCGGCGGCGTGCTGGAGCCATTGCAGGCGGGGCCGGTCATCATCGAGGACAACTGCTTCATCGGGGCGCGCGCCGAGGTGGCCGAGGGAGTGGTGGTCGGCGAGGGGTCGGTGCTGTCCATGGGCGTCTATATCGGCCAGTCGACGCGCATCGTTGATCGCGCCACCGGCGAGATCCATTACGGCAAGGTGCCGCCCTGGTCGGTGGTGGTTTCCGGCACCATGCCCGGCAGCATGGCGGAAATGCCCAACGGCAAGCCCGCGCCGAGCCTCTATTGCGCGGTGATCGTCAAGCGGGTGGACGAGAAGACGCGCGCCAAGACCTCGATCAACGAGCTGCTGCGCGACTGAGCGCCACGGCAGCCCGGGCGTGAAATTCCCGCCCCGCCCCAAGGCTTCCCCCCGGGGCGGGGCGTTCGTTCATTCTGCGTGGCGATAACCCTTTTCCATTCTGTAAGTTGCGCCGGGGGGATTTTTGGCGCATTGAGAGGACGCCTTTCCTGACGATGGCGGGGAACCCTTACTTCCGATGAGCACGCAAGTGGCGAGAAACGGCATGCGGGCGCGGCCTTCCGCGGAA
>CAZXTT010000256.1:0-7668 GCA_964643775.1 uncultured Rhizobiaceae bacterium
GAATGACGTATCGCTCTTGGCCACCTCCAGCACGTGAACCGGATATGTATCCTGCAGCATGATCCTTTTCATCGGGTCGTCCTCTCGAGTGCATGTGGATGGTGGCGGCAAATGAATGCAGGCGGAGAGGATTTTCAGTGACAATGTCGCAAAGGCCCCGCGCGGACACTTGCGCCATGCATTCATTGAGTCCAGACCCTAGACGAACTCGTCCTTGCGGTATCCCTGCAGGTAGAGGAGCGCCGTCAGGTCGCCGTGCCTGAGGCGCGCGTCGGCCCCTTGCTCCACCTCGCCCGCGGCATGAAAGGCCACCCGCATGTCCGCCCCCTCGAACAGCGCAAGCGCCCCCGCCGCGCGCACCGCCGCCAGCACCTTTCGCCCACGGGAGGACTCGCCGGCCCCGCTCGCCCCCAGCAGCGCCCTGCCGCCGTGGGCCGCCATGGTGGCCCTGACCACCTCCGCGCCCGCCTCGTCCTCGCCCACGTCGCTGACCAGCGCCTCCATGCGCCGCCCGCCCAGCGGCAACACCGCCACGTCCACCGGCAGCCCCATGAGCCGCGCCCGCAGGCGCTCTTCCATGGAGCGCGGCTGAAAGTGGCTGGCCGGCGGCGGCGTGAAGGCGATTTCCGCCGCCTCGCGCCCCCTTTCGTCCAGCCAGCGCAGCTCCGGCGAAAACGGCGCGGCCATTTCCAGCGCCTGCGCCAGCGCCTCCTCGCCAAGCTCCCCCTTGCCGGGAGCGCGAATGAGAACCATAACGTGGTCAGTGGAAGAAACGTCTGCAGCCGCCATTGGAATCACCACCATGAAACAAGCCGGGGCGATCCTTATCGCAGGGCCCACCGCGTCGGGCAAGTCGGCGGCCGCCCTCAGGCTGGCGCAAGAGCTGGGCGGCGCGGTGGTCAATGCCGATTCCATGCAGGTCTACCGCGACCTGCGCATCATCACCGCCCGCCCCTCGCCACGGGAAGAGGCCACAGCTCCCCACCGCCTCTACGGCCACGTGGACGCCGCGCGGCGCTATTCCGTCGGGCAATGGCTGAACGACGCGCGCGCCATCGCCGGCGAGCTCCGCGAACAGGGCATGCTGCCCATCTTCACGGGCGGCACGGGGCTTTATTTCCGCGCCCTCGAGGAAGGGCTGGCCGACATCCCGCCCGTGTCGGGGGCGGCCCGCGAGAGAGTTCGGGCGGCGGCGGCGGAAGGCCCGGACGCCCTGCGCCGAATGGCGGCCAGCCTGAACCTGTCCGCCATCCCCCGTGACCGCCAGCGGCTGACCCGGGCGCTCGAGGTATTCCTGACCACGGGCCGCGAGCTGCATGCCTTCCACGGCTCCGAACGGCCGCCATTGGCGGAAGGCGCGCCCATCGTCCGCGTGTTCATCGCCCCCGAGCGCCAAAAGCTGCGCCGGCGCATCGAGGAGCGCTTCCACGCCATGCTGAAGGAGGGCGCGATCGAGGAAGTGGAGCGCCTGCTGGCGCGCGGCCTGCCGCCCGGCTTGCCGGCCATGAAGGCCCACGGCGTGCGCAACATCGCCTCCGCCCTGCGCGGCGAGACGACCATGGACGAGGCGGCGGCGGGAGCCATCACCGAAACCCGCCAATACGCCAAGCGCCAGATGACCTGGGCGCGCAAGTTCATGAGCGGCTGGCTGTGGGTGGATGACTGGGCCGAGGCCGCCCAAAGGGCCGCCTCCCTTGCGCCGCCCCGGTGATGGTGATAGGTGAACACTCGTCAAGTCACCCAGGGAACGCCGATGCACGCCTTTGCCTTCATATCGCGACGACGAATCCGCGTCTTGCAAGGCGCGGAAAGCCGAAGGCCGTCTCCGAGCTGACCTCTCGCGGCCCCGGCCCGCGCCGATGAACCGATCATCCGCATCCTTCCGCCACCGCGCGGGCCATGTTCCAAGGGCCATTATCCCATGAAACAATTCACCATCACCCCCGCCGCGCCAGATTTGCCGCGCGCCGACGACCTGCTGGACGCCGCCTTCGGCCATGAACGGCGGCTCAAGGCCTCGTACCGCCTGCGCGAGGGGGCAAGCCCCGCCGCCGGCCTGTCCTTCGCCGCCCACGACGACGAGAGCAAGCGCCTCGCCGGCGTCATCTCCTTCTGGCCGCTGCGCCTATCCGGCGACGGCAGGAAGGCCCTGCTGCTCGGCCCGCTGGCCGTCCACCCCGACTTCCAGGGTCACCGGCTGGGCACCACGCTGATGAAACACGGCATCGAGGCCGCCGCCGAAAGGGGCCACGAGCTGCTCTTCCTGGTCGGCGACGAACCGTTCTATGGCCGCTTCGGCTTCCGCATGGTCCCCGAGGGCCGGATAACCCTTCCCGGCCCCTTCGACCCCCGTCGCCTCCTCTACCTGGAGCTGACCCCGGGAGCCCTGTCCACCGCCAGCGGCCTGCTGCTCCCCGAACACCGCTGGAAGGGCGAGTGAACCCTACAGTATGTCCAGCACCTTCTCCGGCGGGCGGCCAAGGGCGGCCTTGCCGTCCTTGATAACTATTGGCCGCTCGATGAGGCGCGGGTGGGCCGCCATGGCTTCTATCAGCTCGTCTTCCGTCTTGCCGGGATCGTCCAGCCCCAGCTCCTTGTATTCCTTTTCCTTCCGGCGCATCAGGTCGCGCGCCGAGGACAGGCCGAGCAGCCTTATCACCTCGCGCAGTTCATCCGCCGTAGGCGGGGTTTCGAGATACTTCACGATCTCCGGCTCGACGCCCTTTTCCTCCAGCAATTGCAGGGTCTGGCGCGATTTCGAGCAGCGCGGATTGTGATACATGGTGATGGTCATGTCGCTTCCCCCTGTCCATCGTTGTCGTTACCCGCCCCATGATCCGGGCTGGCCGCGCCTTCGTCAAGGCGCGGCGCCCCCTGCGTCCGCAGCCTTTCCGCCAGGTGGCGCAATATCGCCGGAACCACCTCCGGGCCCTCGTATATGAAGCCGGTGTATAGCTGCACCAGCCGCGCCCCGGCCAGCATCTTCAGCCACGCGTCCTCGCCGCTGAACACGCCGCCCGCCCCCACCAGCTCCAGCCGTCCCGCCGCCAGCTCGCGGGCGCGCGCCAGCATGGCGGTGGACATCTCGAACAGCGGCCTGCCGGAAAGCCCGCCGCCTTCCCCGGCCCTGGCCGACATCAGCCCCGCCGGGCGCGCCACGGTGGTGTTGGATATGACGAGCCCCGCCACCTTGGCGCCGACGCATGTCTCGATTATCTCCGGCAGATCCTCCTCCGCCAGGTCGGGAGCCAGCTTGACCAGCACCGGCGTCTCGTAGCCCGACTTGTCCACCTCCTCCATCACCCCCTCCAGCAGCCGCGCCAGCTCGCCCGCCGCCTGCAGGTCGCGCAGGCCCGGCGTGTTGGGCGAGGAGATGTTGACCGTCAGGTAATCGGCCAGCGGCGAGAAACAGCGCGCCCCCAGCGCGTAGTCCCTGAAGCGGTCGAGCGAATCCTTGTTGGCCCCGATGTTGACCCCGACGATGCCCGCCCCGCCCGCCTCGCGCCAGCGGGATATGCGCCGCGCCGCGGCGGCGTGGCCGGCGTTGTTGAAGCCCATGCGGTTGATGATCGCCCCGTCGCGGCGCAGGCGGAACAGGCGCGGGCGCGCGTTGCCCGGCTGCGCCAGCGGCGTCAGCGTGCCCACCTCCACGTGGCCGAACCCCATGGCCAGCAGCGCCGGGAAGGCCCGCGCGTCCTTGTCGAAGCCCGCCGCCATGCCCAGCGGATTGGGAAAGCCGATGCCGAAGGCCCGCACCCGCAGGACGGGATCGTCCACCTGCTCCACCCGCGGGAACAGCCCCTTCTCCAGCGCCCACAGCGCCAGCTCGTGCGACACCTCCGGCGGCAGCGCGCGGGTGAGGAATTCCGTTGCCAGCTTGCTGAAGGTCATGGACGGCCTTTCGGGTCGTGGACTCGGGGAAACATGATCGGGGCCAGACCCTATCACGCTTTGCCGCCATGGAAAATCACCACGGCTTATCCCCACTCATTCACATGAACGGTTGACCCGCGCCGCGCAAGGCGCTTAAAGGGGGCGTGAGGATATCCAAGGCCGCCCGGGCAGCGTCCCGCGGGGCCGTCATGCGGGGTTTCGAATAGCCGTCATGAAACTGGTTTCGGGAAACGCCAACCGCCCGCTGGCGGAGGCTATCGCGGCCTATCTCAAAATGCCCATGACGAAGTGCCTCGTGCGGCGCTTCGCCGATATGGAGATATTCGTCGAGGTGCAGGAAAACGTCCGTGGTTCGGACGTTTTTATCGTTCAGCCCACGTCGTTCCCCACCAACGACCACCTGATGGAGCTGCTCATCATCATCGACGCCCTGCGCCGCGCCTCGGCGCGCCGCATCACCGCCGTCATGCCCTACTTCGGCTATGCCCGCCAGGATCGCAAGCCCGGCCCGCGCACCCCCATCTCCGCCAAGCTGGTGGCCAACCTCATAGAGCGCGCCGGGGCCGACCGCGTCCTCACCATCGACCTGCACGCCGGCCAGATACAGGGCTTTTTCGACATCCCCACCGACAACCTCTACGCCGCCCCCGTGATGGTCAAGGACATCGAGGCCAACTACGACATCTCCTCGGTCATGGTCGTCTCGCCCGACGTCGGCGGCGTGGTGCGCGCCCGCGGGCTGGCCAAGCGCTTCGGCGCGCCGCTGGCCATCGTCGACAAGCGCCGCGAGCGCCCCGGCGAATCCGAGGTCATGAACATAATCGGCAACGTCAAGGGCCGCAGTTGCATCCTCGTCGATGACATAGTGGATTCCGGCGGCACCCTGTGCAACGCCGCGGAAGCCCTGCTGGAGCGCGGCGCCAGGGAGGTCTCCGCCTATATCACCCACGGCGTGCTCTCCGGCGGCGCCGTGGCCCGCATCTCCGGCAGCCCCCTCAAGGAGCTGGTGATAACCGACTCCATCCAGCCCACCGAGGCGGTGCGCGTGGCCCGCAACATCCGCGTCATCTCGGTGGCCGAACTGCTCGGCGAGGCGGTGGGACGCACGGCAAGGGAGGAATCGGTGTCCTCCCTTTTCTATTGAGCCGGCGCGCGAGAGACCATTCCGGCCACTTCGCCCGCCCCACCCCGCCGCGCCGCCAATGGCCGAGGCCATGCTGCAAGTAGAGAACATCTCCCGCCCGCCGCTGCTCGCCCCGGCCAGTCTCGCCGTTGGCCCCGGTGAATGCGGCGTCGTCATGGGCGCTTCCGGCTCCGGCAAGTCGCTGCTGGCGCGCGCCATCGTCGATCTCGACCCCAACGAGGGCGACGCCCGCTGGCAAGGCCGGAGCCGCAACGCCATGCCCGCCCACGAATGGCGCGCGCTGGTGGGCTACGTGCCCGCCGAGCCCGGCTGGTGGGCCGAACACGTGGGCGATCACTTCCCCTTCCCCGGCGACATGGACGACCTGCTGGCGGCTGTCGGCCTGCCCGCCGACGCCATGCTCTGGAAGGTCTCCCGCGCCTCCAGCGGCGAGCGCCAGCGCCTTGCCATCCTGCGCGCCCTGGCCCATGAGCCGCGGGCGCTCATCCTCGACGAGCCGACCTCGGCCCTCGACGAGGCCTCCCGGCACAAGGTCGAGGCGCTGCTGGAAAAGCTGCTCGAGGACGGCCTCGCCCTGCTGCTCATCACCCATGACGCGGCCCAGGCCGCCCGCCTCGGCGCGCGCTTCTGGAGCATGGAGCAAGGCCGCCTCGCCCCACGTGAAAGGCCCGCCCCATGACCGGCTCCGGCTACATAAGCTTGCAATACTGGGAGGTCGCGGCGTCATCCCTGCTGCTGCTCGTCACCGGCGCGCTGGCCCTGGCCTTCCAGGCCGGGCTGGCCCGCTCGCTGGCCTGGGTGGCCCTGCGCATGGTGGCGCAGTTGCTGCTCGTCGGGCTGGTGCTGAAATTCATCTTCACCACCACCAGTCCCTGGTGGACATTCGCCGCCGCCGCCGTCATGGCCTCCATGGCCACCCGCGAGGTCATGCGCCGCCAGCAACACGAGCTGGCGGGATCATGGCGCTGGCTGCCCGCCCCCTCGGCCCTGCTCGTGGTCGGCACGCTGGCGCTCCTCTATGCCCAGCTCGTAATCCTGCGCCCCGAGCCGTGGCATTCGCCGCGCCAGCTCTTGCCCATATTCGGCATGATCCTCGGCAACTCCATGACCGGCATAACGCTCGGCCTCAACGCCCTCACCGAAACCTTCATCCGCGAGCGCTCCGCCATCGAGGCGCGCCTGCTGCTGGGCATGACCCGCTGGCAGGCCGTCCGCCCCTTCGCGGCGAAATCCCTGCGCACCGCCCTGACCCCCATAATGAACGCCATGGCCGCCGCCGGCATAATCTCCCTGCCCGGCATGATGACCGGCCAGATACTGGCCGGCGCGCCGCCGGTGGAGGCGGTGAAATACCAGTTGATGATAATGTTCATGATAGCCGGGGTGGTGGGGCTGGCCTCGCTGACCGCCATGACCATCACCGTCTTCCGCCTCACCGACGAGCGCCACCGCCTGCGCCCCGACCGCTTCGCCGCCCGATGACCCCGATGGGCCTGATGAGCGCCCATTGCATGCGGCGGGCGGATTTCCTAAAAACTGGCACGCCGTTCATTCACACAAGGAACGAGGCCTCCATGATACCCAGCCCCGCGATGATAGCCTCCGTGGCCGCCGGCGGCGCGCTTGGCGCGGCGGCGCGCTTCGTCGTCACCTCGTTTTCCACCCGCGCCCTGGGGATGGAATTTCCGTGGGGCACCATGATCGTCAACATAGCCGGCTCCTTCGTCATGGGCCTGCTCATCACCTTCATGGCCCTGAAGTGGTCGACCTCGCAGGAGATGCGCGCCTTCCTCACCACCGGCGCGCTCGGCGGCTTCACCACCTTCTCTGCCTTCGCCCTCGATTTCGCCACCCTGTGGGAGCGCAAGGCCCACATGGCCTCGCTCGCCTATGCCATGGGCTCCGTTCTCGCCGCCATCGCCGCCCTCTTCGCCGGGCTGATGCTGGCGCGCGCCCTCTTCGCCCCGTGAGCCCGCCATGCCTGCCAGGATAATCAAGGTGCCCCCCGACGAGGCCGGCCAAAGGCTCGACCGCTGGCTCAGGAACCTGCTGCCGGGGCTGTCCTTCCCCTACCTGCAAAAGCTGCTGCGCAAGGGCGAGATCAGGGTGGGCGGCTCCCGCGCCCGCCCCAACACCCGCCTGAACGGCGGCGACGAGGTGCGCCTGCCGCCACGCCTGGCCGCCATGCTGGAGGGGGAAGAGCGGCAATCCCCCGCCCTCTCCGATAACGACTGGCAACTGTTCGAACGCATGAAGCTGTTCGAGGACGACTACCTGCTCATCCTCGACAAGCCCTCCGGAATGCCGGTGCAAGGCGGCGGCAGGATGCGCCTGCACGTAGACCGCTACCTGCAGGCCCTGGCCGAGCGGGAGGCCGCCCGCTGGCGGCTGGTGCACCGGCTGGATCGCGATACCTCCGGCGTGCTGGTCATAGCCAAGAGCCGCTCGATCGCCGCCGACATGGGCCGCAAGTTCTCGTCCCGCGCCGTGCGCAAGATATACTGGGCCGTCGTCCACGGCCTGCCGCGCCCCCGCCAGGGGCTGATCGAGAACGAGCTGGTCAAGGCGCGCACCCGCGACGGCGAGCGCATGGCGGTGGCGGGCCACCTGCCGGAGGGGGCCAGGCCCAT
>CAZXTT010000257.1:0-6175 GCA_964643775.1 uncultured Rhizobiaceae bacterium
CCGCGCAGCCTGCTTTCGGCCTGTTCGGTGGCCTCGCTGATGCGCTTGTCGATGAGGGAGGTGGATTCGTCGAGATACTGGCCGATCTGGCCGGTGGCCTCGGCGACGCGGGTGAACAGGGTGGCGGATGTTTCCTCGATCTTGCCGGAGATGCTGCCCGTGACGGTATGCAGCTTCTCGTCGAGTTCGCCTGCGGCTCCGCGCAGCCTGCTTTCGGCCTGCTCGGCGGCCTCGCTGATGCGCTTGTCGATGAGGGAGGTGGATTCGTCGAGATACTGGCCGATCTGGCTGGTGGCCTCGGCGACGCGGTTGAACAGGGTGGCGGAGGTTTCCTCCATCTTGCCGGAGATGCTGCCGGTCACCTCGTCCACCTGGGTGAACAGGCGGGTGGAAGTGTCCTCGAGGCTGGCGTTCATGCGGGTGGTGGCCTCTTCGGCGCGGGCGAACAGCTCGCCGGAGGTTTCCTCGAGGCGGGTGGCCATGTCGGAGGTGGCCTTCTGCAGGTAGTTGTGCAGCTCGTCGCGGGCCGAGGCCACGTTGTGGACGAACTCGCCGGACATGGACAGCAGCTTGTCGCTCATCAGGGTGGCCGCTTCCTCGATCTTGGAGGATACCTCGCCGCCGGCGTTCACGATGCGGTCCGACAGCTCCGAGGCCACGGACTTGAGCTGGTGGGTGGTGTTCTCGCCCGAAGTCCGGAGCAGCTCGGTGGCCTGGGCGGAGGTTTCGCGCAGTTGCTCGGACAGGGTGGTGGTCATGGCCTCGACATTGCGGGCCACCTGGGAATTCGTCTCGGAAAGCTGGCTGGCGGAGGCGCGCATGGCCTCGACGACGGATTTCTCCAGCTCCCTGATGTGAATGCCGAAGCGCGCCGACTCGTCGCTCAGGGTGGCGGTGGCGGAGCCCATCATCTTGAGCTGCTCGCCGAGGTTGTCGCTGAGCTTGCGGGTTTCGCCGAGCAGCATGGAGGACATCTGCTCGAGGCGCGCCACCTGGCCGCCGATCTCGTTGGCCGCCAGGGCGCTGCGCGAGGCGGCCTCGTCGAGCGCGGTGTTGAACTCGACGCTGGTGGCCTTGAGGTTGTCGCCGAGCGCCGCGAGGGTGCCGGTGGCGGTGCCCACGAGGGTGTTCAGGTGGCCGGTGGTTTCTTCCAGCCGGTGGATCAGGGGCTCGGCGTTCTTGCTCAGGGCATTGCCGATGCTGTCGAGGGCGGCGCGCTGTTTCTCCAGGCCCTCCAGCAGGGTGCGGATGCGTTCCTCGTTGGAGCCGAAGGCGCGCTCGAGGGCGGCCATCTCCTTGTTGACGATGGCTTCCAGCTCACCGGCGCGGCGGATGGCGTGTTCCATGCCGCCGACCAGGTGATCTATCTCGCCGCGCACCTTGCGGGTGACGGTGGACAGGCCGTCGGTGGCCACCTCGTCGGGGCGCATGAGGCGCAAGGCGGTGTGGGTGAGGGCCTCGGAGACATTGCGCATGTGCTGGGCGCGCCACAGCAGGTAGGCGGTGGCCCAGACCATGAAGATGGGCAGGAACAGGGCAATGAGGGCGGTGGCGGTGGTCGGCAGGTTGGCCGCGGAAACGGGGTTGTCCATGGCGGCCAGGGCCGGGCCATAGATGGCGGCTATGGCGAACACCCAGAACAGCGACACGGCGAAGGCGAACCAGAACGGCCCGGTGGAAGGCCGCCTGCGCATGCGGGCGATTATGCCCGCGGTGAGGGCGTCGTTCTGGTTGGCCGGGCGGCGGCGCGGCGCGGCGGGGGGTGTCTTGCGCGGGGCCTTGGGCGCGGCGGAGCGCGCCGGGGCCTTGTTGGCAGGAGCCGCCTTCGTGGTCTTTTGGGTTCTGGCCATGATCCTGTTGCCCTGCTTTTTTTATGCGAGGGCGGCCCCGGCGAGGGGCGCCCCCGAGCCATGTTTCCTCGAGTCACGCGGTCTTCAAGGGGAGTATTTGCCCAAGCCCCAGTGCGTCAGGAGCGGCCTTCACGGCCTCGCCCGGACACGGCACTCCCCCATGATTTGACCCATTATTAACCTCTTGCCCGGCGGACTGCGGGGATATTTCAAAGTTTGGTTAACATTGTGGCTTTTTTTGAAGCAAAAGGCACTCCCTTGTTAATCATTTGGCAACCATGAATTGCGCCAGACCGCTTATCGTAAACCAATCCTTGATACTTATCCCCAATATTGACTTGTATTGGGTCAAGTCTGGAGGATCTGATCATGACCGAGCATGCCCTGGCGGACGTGGTGGATACGGCGCACCTGGCGCGTTACACCATGGGGGATACGAAGCTGGAGAATGAGCTTCTGGGCATGTTCGCCGGGCAGGCGGAGGAGCTTTGCGCCGCCTTGCGGCAGGCCCATGGCGGAGACGACGCCGAGGGCTGGCGGCTGGCCGCCCATACCCTGAAGGGGGCGGCGCGGGCCGTGGGGGCCTTTCCCATGGCCGCCGCGGCGGAGGCGCTGGAGGAGGCGGGGCCACGGGCGCGGGAGGACCTGCTGGAGCGGCTGGAGCGGCATGTGGATGACTATCTCGCCGCCTGGCGCAAGTGGCGCGGGCTGCATGGCTTCGAGCGCCGCAAGGCCGGCTGAGGCGGGCTATTCTTGCCGCCATGTGGCAAGCCCCGACATTGACAAAGCCCCGTGCTTCGCCCATAGCCCTTGCCAAGGCTGACGACGACGGGGAACTCTCATGGTCAAGATCATTTTCACCGATCCCGACGGCAAGGAGCACGAGGTGGAGGCGCAGGAGGGCATGACCCTCATGGAAGCGGCGCTGAAGAACATGGTGCCGGGCATCGAGGCCGACTGCGGCGGCGCCTGCGCCTGCGCCACCTGCCATGTCTACATAGACCCGGCGTGGGTGGAGAAGCTCCCGGCGCTGGCCAGCCGCCCGGAGACCGAGGAAGACATGCTCGACTTCGCCTTCGACGTGCGCGAGAACTCGCGCCTTTCCTGCCAGGTGAGGATAAGCGCCGGGATGGACGGCATGAAGGTCACCGTTCCCGAGCAGCAGGGCTGAGGCCCATGGACGGCGGGCGGCCCATCGAAACTGAGGCGCTGATCATCGGGGCCGGCCCGGCGGGGCTGTTTTGCGCCTTTCAGCTGGGCATGGTGGGGGTGAGCTGTCACATCGTCGACGTGCTTTCCCATGCCGGCGGCCAGTGCGTGGAGCTTTACCCGCAAAAGCCCATATACGACATTCCCGCCCACCCGCGCATAAGCGGCGCGGAGCTGGCGGCGCGGCTGGTGGAGCAGGCGGCCCCCTTCGAGCCGCGCTATCACTTCGGCGAGGAGGCGCGGGAGCTGCGCCCGCTGGAGGAGGGCGGCTTCGAGGTGGGCATGGCCTCCGGCCTTAGATTCCGCGCCAGGGTGGTGGTGGTGGCCGCCGGCGGCGGCAGCATCCAGCCCAAGCGCCCCCCCTTGCGGCGGCTCGACGAGTTCGAGGGCAGGTCGGTGTTCTACGCGGTGAAGGACAAGCAGGCCTTCGCCGGGCGCGATATCGTCATCGCCGGCGGCGGCGACTCGGCGCTCGACTGGGCGCTGGATCTGGCCCCGGCGGCCAACAGCCTGACCCTCGTCCACCGGCGCGAGGAGTTCCGCGCCGCGCCGGAGAGCGTGCGGCGCATGCGGCGCATGGTGGAGGAGGGGGCGATGGACTTCCGCCTCGGCCAGATACGCGAGCTGGTGGGCGAAAACGGCAAGCTCGTGGCGGTGCGCGCGGCCCACGGCGGCGAGAGCTTCGAGGTGGCCGCCGACACCCTGCTGCTGTTCTTCGGGCTGGCCGGCAAGGTGGGCCCGCTGGCCCAATGGGGCATGGAGATGGAAGGCGGGCGCGTCCGGGTCGATACCTCGGCCTTCGAAAGCTCCATCCCCGGCATCTTCGCCATCGGCGACATCTGCGCCTACCCGGGCAAGCAGAAACTGATCCTCTCCGCCTTCCACGAAGCCGCCCTGGCGGCCCAAAGAGCGGTCCACCACGTCCACCCCGACAAACACCACACCTTCACCCACAGCACGTCATCGGAAATACTGGCCGAGAAACTGGGCAAGGGGTAGGGGGGTGTTGTTGTCGGGGGGGCTCAGCCGATCATAGTCTCTTGATGAGCAACCAAGGCTGGCCGCTGCAGTCGCCCGTGTCAACATTAAAGCTTGATAGGCATTATGCGCAAAATCTTCCGCTTTGGCGAAAAGCCAGAGAAATTTTCTCACAACTTTTGGCCGGGCCGAGGTGCTTTTGGAACGGGGTGATGCGGTTGAGGTGCCGTAGGCTTTTGTACAGGCGCTGAAGGCATTTCCACTGAAGTTGCAGCCTCCGAATCTGCAATGCCTTGCCGTCGATAAAAAGCTGCAATGGAAGACGCCTCTGACTCTGGGGTTTGTGATGATTGATCGGGTGATTGCGCATCGTCAGCAATAATATGCTTTTCCAGTGCCCTGACAGATTTTCGAATGTCATCAAGCACCAAAAAAGCGCCGACCGTCATGGCCGCAACGACAATAGCCAAGATTCCGCCCAGTAAGGCAGATATGAGCGCCGCACCGGGATTGAAAGAATACCCGTATCCATAGCCCCCTAAATTATATCCAACAATCACCCCCGCAAGCAAGAGAACCCACAAAGAGATCTCCAGAATCACACCATAAAGTTGAACGACAAGCCGAGTTAGCATGGCCTTCCCCTCCCCTTCATATTTCCCTTGTTACGTGTATTCAGAATAGATGCAACATAGCAATCTTTGAGGGAGCATGTCAAAGTGATCCTGTTTTGATTGAGTTCCAACGATGGGATGGCCGCTGAAGTGTTTTGTGAAGTCAGATTTGTGCGTGAGGTTGATGTTGGCGGAGTACTCGTTGCTTGGTTTGTTAAAGTCTCTAGTCCACGTGATGCTCGGCATCATGGCATTATCATTCAAGTTGCGGTTAAGATTGTGCCTTGCAGGAGAGGCTGCATATAAAATTTATCTCATAGGCAAAAGATCTTAAGTTACAGGAAATCAAAAATATATTGAATACGTTATGACTTTTTATGGCTGATTTATTATTGAATAAAACATATCACGAGGGGAAAAGGTTTTAGAGGCGGTCGAATGTGTTGACAGATATTATAAATAGTGGTTAAATTAGCCAATGCTTATGAAGGGGAAATTTCATTTTGATGGGGGTGTGCTGTGAGGGTGGCTGCGAGATTAGGGTATATAATCTGGTATTCTCATATGATTGGTGGACTTCTGTCATCTAATGCATATGGAGAGGATTTGATTTCTGAGTATATGAAAAAAAATCTTAAAGGAATCAAGTGCTTAACCCCGATTTCATTTAATAAGGAGAAAGATGAGGTGATAGATGAAAATAGCATTCTTGTGGAGGGTAAAGTTTTGATGAAGGTTGATGGGGGTGGCTGTGATAGTGGGTTTATTCATAGAGAGATGATAGTGAGTAAGTCATATGGTTTCGTAAAGGATGTTGAATATAAGCATATGGTAAATAACTTCACTTCTTTTTATGTTGAGAATGGCTATGATGTTGAATGTTCCTATAATCTCATCGTAAAAAATATTTCCAAGGTGCCGCTGATTAAGAGGTGGTCTGTGGATAATGGTTATTACACGGGGGAATGTAGGGTTTTGTATAAAAATAATAGGGCATGTATGTTCAAAATTGAAAAGAATAGTAAACTTTATATTGGATCGCCCAAGGCTTGTCATGACATGAACATAAAAAAATGCATAAAAGTCAAGTCAATGTTCTTTTCAGTGGTTAGTGACTTAATCATTAAATCTGACTGTATTGGAGAGCTATTGCGAAATTAAAACAATAAAATACAATTAATGCTCAATTATATTCTCTAGTGATCTAATATAAAAACCATTTCTCATGGGTGCGATAATGCTTAGGGCATATTGGTCGCTTGTTGTATGGTGAGTTTACACCACCTCCCCCTCCATATACCCCGGCAACCAGCTCTCGTGCGCCTCCAGCAGCTTGTCAACGGCTGCATTCACCACTTCCCCGAGCTTCGGGGCATCGCCTTCCACGGTGCCGATTTGCATTATCGGGATTTCCTTCAGTTCGCAGGTCTGCATGATGCGCGGCATGTCCTGCGGTTTGCATGTCAGCACGTAGCGGGACTGGTCCTCGGCGAAGAGGGGGATGTGTTCGGGGCCGGGGGGGAG
>CAZXTT010000258.1:0-2864 GCA_964643775.1 uncultured Rhizobiaceae bacterium
AGCGCCTGTATGACGGCGGTGGGCCGCACGTTGCAGAACAGGGCGATCTTGCGGCGCTCGTTTTCCGGTATCTCGCGGTCGGCGCGGCACAGCAGGATGTCGGGCTGAATGCCGATGGAGCGCAGCTCCTTGACCGAGTGCTGGGTGGGCTTGGTCTTCAGCTCGCCGGCCGCCGGGATGTATGGCACCAGCGTCAGGTGCATGTAGATGCACTGGCCGCGCTCCAGCTCGTTGCCCAGCTGGCGGATGGCCTCGAAGAAGGGCAGCGCCTCTATGTCGCCCACCGTGCCGCCTATTTCGCACAGCACGAAGTCATAGTCCTCGTTGCCGTCGAGGATGAATTCCTTGATCTCGTTGGTCACGTGGGGGATCACCTGCACGGTGGCCCCGAGATAATCACCGCGCCGCTCCTTGGTGATTATCTGCTGGTAGATGCGCCCGGTGGTTATGTTGTCCTGCTGGTTGGCCGAGCGCCCGGTGAAGCGCTCGTAGTGACCGAGGTCGAGGTCGGTCTCCGCCCCGTCGTCGGTGACGAAGACCTCGCCGTGCTGGTAGGGGCTCATGGTGCCCGGATCGACGTTGAGGTATGGGTCGAGCTTGCGCAGGCGCACCGAGTAGCCGCGCCCGATGAGCAAGGCCCCGAGGGCCGCCGAGGCCAGCCCCTTGCCAAGTGATGAAACCACGCCGCCGGTTATGAAAATATATCGCGCCATGGAAATGCAGAATGGCCATTCGGTTAGCGATTCGCAAAGCCGTTGGTGATGTTTTCCACCAAAAAAGAAGGGGCCGGCCGTGCCCGCCCCGTCAATTCGCCGTCCGCCCGCGCCCTATGGCTTGACCGGCACCTGTGGTCCGGCGGGCTTCTGCGGAGCCGGGGCCTTGGCCGGGGCGCTCTGCGCCGGGGCGGAAGCGCCATTGACCTGGTCGAACACCGAGCCGGGGCGCTCGGAGCGCACCGACAGCATGGTCAGCACGATGGAGGTGATGAAGAAGGCGGTGGCCAGCACCGCCGTGGCGCGGGTCAGCGCGTTGGCCGCGCCGCGGGCCGAGAACAGCGAACCGGAGGACGAGCCGCCGATGCCCAGCGCCCCGCCCTCGGAGCGCTGCATGAGAATGACCCCGATCAGGGCGATGGTGATTATCAGGTGGATAACCAGAATGACTGTAATCATCGCAGCCTCTCGATCCGCTCACATGGCGGCAATAATCATCATGGAAGGATTGCCGCGGCCGCCCCTGAGCACGGGCGAACGGGCCCTCGTGGGCAATCCTTTCGATTTCCCGCGCATCAATAGCGCGCCCGCCCCGGCGGCGCAAGGGCTTGAGGAGGGAGCGCCCGCCCATTGCGGTTTTACTGCCAGGCGGCTGATGCTATCTATTGGGGATGATGTGATTCGTTTGTCGCGTCCGAGGGTATGCAAGGGGCAATCAATCTTCCACGGAAAGCAACCGGCAATGACGGACGCCACCACCAGTTCCGCTACCTCCTCCTCTTCTTCCACTGCCGCATCACGCAAGGCTGGTTCCGGCGGTGGCGCGGGCCCGCGCATGATGCTGGGGCTGATGCTGGCCGTTCTCGCCGCGGCCACCGCCTTCTTCCTCGCATCCGCCGCCGCCCGCGGGCAAGCCCCCCTGCCCGCCTGGGCGCTGATGGCCGGAGGAGTTCTGGCGGCGCTGGGGCTGGCATTCATCTTCATGTGGGCCGCCGGGATGGCCCACGTGGGCGGCTCCGCCGGCGCCCGAAAAGAGCTCGACGCCCTGCTCGACGCCATCGGCGAAGCGGCGATCATAAGCGGCCGCCGCGGCCGCCCGCTGCGCGCCAATGCCGCCTACCGGCGGCTGCTGGAGAGCGCCGGGCGCAAGGGGCTGGTGGGCATGGACAATCTCTATGCCGCCTATCCCGACGTGGCGCGCGCCATCTACCGCCTTTCCCTGCTGGCCCGTGACGGCGAAGCCGGGGAGGAGGAAATCATGCTGCCCGAGGGGCTGGATGCCCCCGGGGCGTCAGGCAGTGGCCATACTTGGCTGAAAATCTCCGCCCACCCCTTGGGCGGCGACAGCGAGGGGCAGGTATTGTGGCGCGTTGCCGACATAACCGGCAAGCGGGCCCGCCACGACGCCGCCTTCACCTCCTTGCAGCATATCATAGACTACCTGGACAACATGCCCGCCGGGCTGTTCTCCTTCACCGCCGACGGCCGCATAGCCTACATCAACGCCACCCTCGGCCAGTGGCTGGGCATGGACATGGAGAGGCTCGCCGATGGCGGATTGACGCTGGAGGACGTGGCGCCGCGCGAACTGGCCGCCCAGCTTGCCGCCATCAGCCCCGAGCCGGGCGGCAGCCGCAATGAAACATTCCACGCCGACCTGCGCTCCGAAAGCGGCGAAACCATACCCGTGCAGATAATCCACCGCGCCGACTATGACGCCAATGGCCGCCAGCGCCCGTCGCGCACCCTGGTGATCGACCTGCGCGAGGGCGCCGGCGAGGAGAAGCTGCAGGCCATGAAGGTGGCGCGCTTCATCAACAACGCGCCGGTGGGCATGGCCCAGGCCGACGCCGGCGGCAAGCTGCTGATGCTCAACAGCGCCCTGGCCGAGATAACCGCCGAGGCGCGCCTTGGCGAGCCGGTCACCCGCATAGTCGCCCCCCATGACCGCCAGCGCATGCAGGTGCTGTTCGATTCCGTGGCCAGTGGCGAGCGCCTGCAGGCGCAGGGCGATTTCAACATAGAATCGGGCTCCGAGACGCGCGCCCAGATCACCATCGCCGCCACCGACAGCAGCGACGAGGGAGTGCGCACCATCACCCTGTACGTGGTCGACACCACCTTGCAGCAGGGGCTGATGGAACAGCTCGA
>CAZXTT010000259.1:0-9196 GCA_964643775.1 uncultured Rhizobiaceae bacterium
AGGGCCATTCGGCGGCGCCTGAGATCCGCGTCATCAGAGCAATGCGAAAGAGCAATGCGAAAGGGCCGGCCCCGCGCCGGCCTTTTTTCGTGCTATCATGCCATGATGCAGGGGTGACGCATGAGGAGGGCACGATGATGAAGATGAACCTGAAGATGAAGAAGACAGCTCTTGCGCTTGCCGCCGCCGCGCTGCTGGCGCTTTCCGCGGCCGCCACCACCGCGCAGGCCGGCAAGAGGGCCAAATGCCTGTGGCATCCGCCGCACGGCTGCCTTTACCCCGGCAAGGTGTTCTTTTACGAGCCGGTGGATCTGCCGCCCGGCTGGCGCGCCTATCCCATCTCCATCTTCCGCGAGATCCATGAAGTGCGCCCGGTGCGCCGGCACACGCGCGTCAACTTCCGTTCCCGCCGCGTGAAGGCTCACGCCCGCCAGCGCAGCAGGTGAGCGGCGCAGACGGTGCAATCGGAGCTGCCAAAGCCGGGCAGGGGAATGTCGAACGCCCCTGTCTTTAGCAGCCGCGCCACCAGCGCGCATTCCGTCGGCGCGTCCTCGCCGGCAAAGGGCAGGGCGAGCCGCGCGCCCGCCCGCGTGGTGAGCTGATCCACATGCCAGCGCACCGGCTTCTTGCGCGCCAGATGCCGCCCCAGCCGCGCGCGCAATCCCCCCGGCCCGCGCGCGCTGCCGCAATAGGCATACCACCCCGGCTGAAGCTGCTGCCCCCGCCAGCGCCCCTTCAGCCGCGCCGTCCGCTCAAGCCGCAACAGCAGCACATAGCTGCCCGGCGCCCGTGGCAGCCGCGCCGCCTGCCGCGCGCCTGCGCCGAGCACGGAAAATGGCGGCAGCCCTGCGCGCAGCGCCTCTTCCAGCCCCGCGGGAAGCTGCATTCGTTTGCCACCAGACATATTGCCCGCCCGCTGGTGTTGACTCCTTTGGCCATGCCTTGCACATACGAAGGAAAATGAAAACAGGGGGCTGGCCAGATGGGCAAATACGCGCCGCTCACCAGATATCTGCGCGAACAGGAAAAGAGCGCCATCACCCTCGGCTTTGCCGAGGTGGAGGAGATTCTCGGCTTTTCGCTGCCCGGATCGGCCTACAAATATCCCGCCTGGTGGTCCAACAGCTCCAAGGGCCAGTCGCAGACCGGCGCCTGGCGGGAGGCCGGCTGGGAAACCTCCGATGTCGATATCCGCGGCCGCAAGGTCACCTTCCGCCGCAAGGCCGGCGAGCCGGTCGCGCCGGCAACGAAAGCCACGCCCGCGGAGAAAGCCGCGCCCGCCGCCACAACCCCCGCGCCGCGCGGCTCCGCGTCCGCCGGGTCCGCCACCGCCCGCTCCTCGGGCGGCATGGGCAGGGGCGCGGCGGCGAAGCCCGCGCGGGGAATTGACATCAGCGCCCTGCCGCCGCGCCAGCGCCGCCTGCTGGAATCCCGTGCCCGCCGCCATGGCGCAGCGCCGGAGCAGGAGGCGCTCGCCATCATCGACGAGGCCCTGCGGGCGGAGCACGCCCGCCTCATCGAGGAGCTGGCGGAAATGCGCGCCGGCACGCAACGCGCCGGCGCTTTTGACCTGATGGACGTGCTGGGGCGGAGGAAACGGCCATGATCGTCGTCGATGCCACCATTCTGCTCGCCTGGGCGGTGGACACACCCCAATCCTCCGCCGCCACCGCGCTGCTGGCGGATGATTCGGCGCTGGCCGCGCCGCAGGCGGCGCTCACCGAGGCGCTGGAAGGCGCGCGCAAGCTCGCCGCGCTGGGCCACATGGCGGAAGAAGACGCCGCCGCGCTGGCGCATGTCCTGCCGCCGCTGCTGGCGCACATCACCACCGATGCCCCGCTCATGCCCCGCGCCTTCGCGCTGGCCACGCGGCATGACCTGCCGCTGTCCGCGGCGCTGGCGCTGGCGCTGGCCGCGCAGCAGCGCGCCCCGCTGGCCACGCTGGATGCGCGTCTGGCCGCCGCCGCGCGCGAGCAGGGGCTGCAACCGGCGCTGGAAACATGAGCCGGCAAGCTTGCTGAGCAGGGCGTTTGCGGGTAATTTCTGGCAGGCTTTGAGCATGTGAATCACGGGGGCGGCCTGAATGATGGCGAGGCAAATGAGGCTTTTGGCGCGGCGGGCATTGTCCCTCATGCTGGTGGCGGCGGTGGTGCTGGCCATGCAGGCGCTGCCCTGGCCGCCGTCGGCGGAGGCGGCGGAGTTTCGCAGCAAGGCCCGCCGCGCCTTTCTCATGGACGCCAACTCCGGCGAAGTCTTCTATGAAAAGAACGCCGACAAGCTCATGCCCCCGGCCAGCATGAGCAAGATCATGACCATGCTGGTGGTCTTCGACCTGCTGAAAAAGGGCAAGATTTCCGAGGACGACGAATTCGAGATCACCGCCGAGATCTGGAAGCGCGGCGGCGCGCCGTCCGGTGGCTCCACCATGTATGCCAAGCCCGGCGAGCGCATCAGGCTGCGCGATCTCATCCGCGCCGTCATCGTCGTTTCCGCCAATGACGCCGCCATGGCCATCGCCGAGGGCATCGCCGGCTCCGAGGAAGCCTTCGCGCGCATGATGAACGAATACGCGCGCAAGATCGGGCTGGTGAAGTCCACCTTCGTCAATTCCACCGGCCTGCCGCATCCGCAGCACCGCGTTACCGCGCGCGAGCTGGCGCTCATGGGCCAGCACCTCATCAAGACCTTCCCGGAATATTACAAGATCTATTCCATCCGCGAATTTGAGTGGAACGGCATCAAGCAGCACAACCGCAACCCGCTGCTGGGCCGCTATCCGGGCGCGGACGGCATCAAGACCGGCTACACCCGCGAGGCCGGCTATGGCCTGGTGGCCTCCGCCGTGCGCGATGGCCGCCGCCTCATCGCCGTCATCGCCGGGCTGAAGTCCAAGCGCGAGCGCGCGCAGGAGGCGCGCAAGATACTCGACTTCGGCTTCCGCCAGTTCCGCCCCGTGGCGCTGTACAAGGCCGGTGATGAAGTCACTGAAGCCCGCGTCTGGGGCGGGGCGGAGGATTTCGTGCCGCTGGTGGTGGCCGAAGACATCACCGTGCGCCTCACCGATTCCGAGCGCAAGCGCGCCAGCCTGAAGGCTGTCTTCACCGCGCCGCTGAGAGCGCCGGTGAAGGCGGAGCAAAAGGTGGGCGAGCTGCGGGTTTTCGTGGGCAAGAAGATGGTGGCCCGCTGGCCGCTTTACACGGGCCGCGCCGTGGCGGAAGACAGGGCCATGTTCGGCCGCGCCATGGACACGGTAAAGAGCTGGATTTTCGGTGGCTGAGGCCGTGTGCCCGGCCAGTCCGGGGGGCGCGGCCCGGCTTGGGGAGAAGCGTTGAAGTGAGCGCCGCGCGCGGCATTTTCATCACCTTCGAGGGCGGCGAGGGCGGCGGCAAGTCCACCCATGCGCAGCGCCTGGCCGAACGCATCCGCGCGCTGGGCCGCGAGGTCGTGCTCACCCGCGAGCCCGGCGGCACCGACACCGCCGAGCGCATTCGCGCGCTGCTGGTGACGGGCGAGCCGGACTCCATGTCCGCCACCGCCGAGGCCCTGCTGAACTATGCCGCGCGTGACGACCATCTGCGCCGCCTCATCCGCCCGGCGCTGCGGCGCGGCGCGGTGGTCATTTCCGACCGCTTCATGGATTCCACCCGCGCCTATCAGGGCTATGCCGGCGACTGCCCGCTGTCGCTGGTGGAGGCGCTGGAGCGCGACGTGGTGGGCGAAACCGTGCCCGACCGCACCATCATCCTCGACCTGCCCCCCGAGGAAGGCCTGCGCCGCGCCGGCAGGCGGCTTGTGGACACCGCCAGCGGCGAGGATCGCTTCGAGCGCTTCGGCCTTTCCTTTCACGAGCGCCTGCGCCAGGCCTTCCTGCGCATCGCGCGCGAACACCCCGCCCGCTGCGTGGTCGTGGACGCCACCCAACCGTTCGATCAGGTGGAGCGGGAAATCTGGCGCGCCCTCGCGCCCCTGTTCGCGGAGCAGGAACAGGGCTGAAACGGAACACCTCACCACGCCGGACAGGGGCCGGGCATTCGCTTCAGCGCCCGCCATTGACTCCACGGTCGCCAGTTGGAAGAAAAGACGCAAGGCCGCCCACTGGGAGAACAAAGGCATGGCCAGGGCCGATGACATTGCCGAAGCCGCGATTCTTGCCCCGGCGCGCACCCCGCGCCTGGTGGGGCATGATGAAGCGCGACGGCGGATCCTGCGGGCCTTCGCCTCCGGCCGCGCGCATCATGCCTGGCTCATCTCCGGCCGCGAGGGCATCGGCAAGGCCACGCTCGCCTGGCACATGGCGCGCCTGCTGCTCGCCTTTCCGGGCCGGGAAATCGCCAATGCCCCCGCGGAAGACCTGCCGCCCGATCATCCCGTCAGCCATCAGGTCGCCGCCATCAGCCATCCCGACCTGTTCCTGCTGCGCCGCACCCGCGACAGGCAGGGCCGCCTGCGCGCCGGCATCGTGGTGGACGATGTCCGCGCGCTCAGCCACTTTCTCTCCCTCCGGCCGGGGCAGGGCGGCCGCCGCGTGGTCATCATCGACACCGCCGACGAGATGAACATCTCCGCCGCCAATGCCCTGCTGAAGGTGCTGGAGGAGCCGCCGCGCGAAACCTTCTTCTTCCTCGTCAGCCACGCGCCGGGGCGGCTGCTGCCCACCATCCGCTCGCGCTGTCTGCATGTGCCGCTCGATCCGCTCTCGCCCGATCAGGTGCGCGCGGTGCTGGCCATGGAGGAGGTCATGCAGGGCAGGGATGTGCCCGCCGACACGCTGGAAAAGGCGCTGAAGCTCGCCGCCGGCAGCCCCGGCCTGGCGCTGAAATATGCCGAGGGCGCGGCGGCGGAATCCTTTTTCGCCCTCACCGCCGCGCTGGACGGCGACATGGGCGCGCATGCTTTCCGCGAGCTGGCGGCGAAGACGGCCCGCGCGCAGGCGTCGGCAAGCGCGCGCAACGACTTCTTCCTGCTCATGGAGCTGCTCATCAACTGGCTGCGCGAGCATGCCCGCGAGGCCGGCCATCAGGGCGCGCTCGCCCGCGCCACGGAGCTGGCGGAGCTGGCCGCCACCTTGCGCGAGGAGCTGGCCCGCCTCGATGCCCTGAACCTCGACCGCCGCCAGCTCATGGAAAGCGCCCTGCTGCGCATGCATGCGGCGCTGAAAGGCGCGCGCGCGGCTTGAAATCTCCCGCCGCAGGGTTCAAAAACATCACCACGACGCGAATCCTCAAGCGGAGCAAAAGCATCATGAGCGCCGAATCTGGCAGCAAGGGCAAGTTCTACATCACCACCGCCATTTCCTATCCCAATGGCGAGCCGCACATCGGCCATGCCTATGAGGCGCTGGCCACCGATGCGCTGGCGCGCTTCAAGCGGCTGGATGGGTATGATGTGTTCTTCCTCACCGGCACCGACGAGCACGGGCAGAAGATTCAGCAGACCGCGGCGAAGATGGGCATGAGCCCGCGCGAGTTCGTGGACATGATGGCCCCCAAGTTCAAGGCCATGGTGGAGGCGCTCAACTGCTCCAATGACGACTTCATCCGCACCACGGAAGAGCGGCACTACAAATCCGTGCAGGAGCTGTGGCGCAGAATGGCGGCCAATGGCGACATCTATCTGGGCAAATACGCCGGCTGGTATTCGGTGCGCGATGAGGCCTACTACTCAGAAGATGAGCTGACCGAGGGGCCGGACGGGCAGAAGCTCGCCCCCACCGGCACGGAAGTGCAGTGGATGGAGGAGGAGAGCTATTTCTTCCGCCTCTCCGCCTATCAGGACAGGCTGCTGGAATATTACGAGCAGAACCCTGACTTCATCGGCCCGCCGGAGCGGCGCAACGAGGTGATCGCCTTCGTGAAGCAAGGGCTGCAGGATCTGTCCGTGTCGCGCACCACCTTCGACTGGGGCATTCCGGTGCCGGACGCGCCGGGGCATGTGATGTATGTGTGGGTGGACGCGCTCACCAACTATCTCTCGGCCTGCGGCTTTCCGGACGAAAACCACCCGCGCATGAAATACTGGCCGGCGGATGTGCACATCATCGGCAAGGACATCATCCGCTTTCATGCCATCTACTGGCCGGCCTTTCTCATGTCCGCCGGCATCGAGCTGCCCCGGCGCGTGTTCGGCCACGGCTTTCTGTTCAACCGCGGGCAGAAGATGTCGAAATCCATCGGCAACGTGGTCAGCCCCTTCGACCTGATCGAGGAATATGGCGTGGATCAGGTGCGCTATTTCTTCCTGCGCGAGGTGCCCTTCGGGCAGGACGGCAACTATTCGCACGAGGCCATCGTCAACCGCATCAATGCCGACCTGGCCAATGATCTGGGCAATCTGGCGCAGCGCTCCCTGTCCATGATCCACAAGTATTGCGACAAGGCGATCCCTGAGCCGGGCGAATTCACGCAAGAGGATGAGCGCATGCTGGCGCAGGTGGACGATCTGCTGCCCGAGCTGCGCGAATATCACGACCGGCAGGCCCTGCACCGGGCGCTGGAGGCCATCTTCCGCGCCGTGGCCGAGGCCAACCGCTATTTCGCCTCGCAGGAGCCCTGGGCGCTGCGCAAGAGCGACCCGGAGCGCATGAAAACCGTGCTCTATGTGACGGCGGAATGCGTGCGCCAGTTCGGCATCCTCGTTCAGCCCTACATGCCCGGGGCGGGCGCGAAGATGCTCGATCTCGTGGGGGCGGCGGAGAGTGAGCGCGATTTCGCCGCCCTTGGCGAGGCGGGCCGCCTGCCGCCGGGGCGGGCCATGGACAGGCCCTCGCCGGTGTTCCCGCGCTACGTGGAGAAGGAAGAGGGCGGCGCATGAGCGCTCAACAGGAGCGGAAAGAGGGCGGCGGGAAGAAGAAGGGCAGGCGCGAGCCGCCGCCGATAGAGCCGGTGGGCGCGCCGGTGCCGGTGGTCGATTCCCATTGCCACCTGACCTATGGCACGCTGGCGAAGGAAACGGAGGCGGTGCTGGAGCGCGCCCGCAAGGCCGGGGTGGCGGCCATGCTCACCATCTCCACTAGGCTGGAAACCTTCCCCGGCGTGCTGGCCATCGCCGGGGCGCATGCCAATGTCTGGGCCTCGGTGGGGGTGCATCCGCATCACGCGGAGGCGGAGGCCGGCGAGGTGAACGCGGCGCGGCTGGTGGAGCTGGCGGCGCATCCCAAGGTGGTGGCCATAGGCGAGGCGGGGCTCGATTATTTCTATGACCGCTCGCCGCGCGAGGTGCAGCAGCGGGTGTTCCGCGAACACATCGCGGCGGCGCGCGAAACGGGGCTGCCGCTGGTCATACACAGCCGCGAGGCGGAGGAAGACACCGCCGCCATCCTGCGCGAGGAGATGGCCGCCGGGGAGTTTCCGTTCGTCATGCATTGCTTCTCGTCGGCGCCGTGGCTGGCGGAGGCGGCGGTGGAGCTGGGGGGATACGTGTCGTTTTCCGGCATCATCACCTTCAGGAAGTCACAGGAGGTGCGCGAGGCGGCGCAAGCCGTTCCGGAGGAGCGCCTGCTGGTGGAGACGGACGCGCCGTTCCTGGCCCCGGAGCCATATCGCGGGCGCATCTGCGAACCGGCGCACACGGCCGTTACCCTGCGCCATCTGGCGGATCTGCGCGGCAAGAGCGCGGAGGAGATGGCGGGCATTACATCGGACAATTTCTTCCGCCTGTTTTCCAGGGCGGAGCGGCCGGTGATCTTTGGCGAGGGGGCGCGGGCATGAGCAATGGGCCGGTGGAAAATGCCGGGCAGGGGCGGGAGTGGCAGGATGGCGAGCTGCATTTCACCATGCTGGGGTGCGCCTCTTCCGGCGGCGTGCCGCGTATCGGCGGGCACTGGGGGGTGTGTGATCCCGGCGAGCCGAAAAACCGCCGCCGCCGCTGTTCATTGCTGGTGCGGCGGATTTCCGGGGGCGGGGAGACACGGGTGCTGATAGATACCTCGCCCGACCTGCGCGAGCAGTTGCTGATGGCCGGGGTCGGCGAGCTGGACGCGGTGCTCTACACCCATGAGCATGCCGACCACATTCACGGCATAGACGACTTGCGGGCCATATATTTCAACATGCAGCGGCGGCGGGTGCCGGTTTACGCCAATGACCGCACCGCCAACCTGCTGGTCAGCCGCTTTGGCTATTGCTTCTACTCGCCGCCGGGGTCGGCATATCCGCCGATACTGGATCTCAACCGCATCGAGAAGTTCGAACCGCTGAGCGTGGACGGGGCGGGGGGAGAGATAATGGCCCTGCCGCTAGACCTGGAGCACGGGCATTTCCATTCATTCGGCTTCCGCATCGGCAATGTCGCCTACACGCCTGATCTCAACGGCATACCGGAGGAAACCATCCCCCATCTCGAGGGGCTGGACGTGTGGATAGTAGATGCCCTGCGTCCGGGGCCGCATCCGCATCCCACCCATTTCGTGCTCGAGGAGACGCTGGAGTGGATCGGGCGGCTGAAGCCGAAGCGGGCGATTCTGACCAACATGCATATCGCCATGGATTACCGGACGCTGGTGGAAAGCCTGCCGGAAGGGGTGGAGCCGGGGTTTGATGGGCTGACATTCGCCACGGGCGCGGCATAGGGGATTTCCCGGCCAAACCGGAGCGCCGCGGCGGGCGCTTTTTCTCCACCGGCGGCGCAAATGCGCCCCATGATGATGGCCAGAACCCGGCCTGGGAACGCCCTGATGGGCAAAAAACAGCGCAAAAAGGCCGTTTGCGGCGACTTGGCCCTTGCCTTTGGCGTTTCATGTTGGCAAGGCTTTTCCAAGCGGCGCATGGGGGCGGTTACATGATTCGCGCCATATGCATTCATGCCGTGGTCAGTTGCGCTTTGCCCGTGGGCGGGACATGGTCACCATGGGCTTACCCGTATAATGAAAACAAGCGCGCCGTGACGGCATTAGGGGGCATGCAAGCCTTGCCGTTTTGGAATGTGGAATCAAAACACGAGAGAGGAAAATCATGAACAAGCAGGAACTGATCGCCAAGATGGCGGAGAAGTCCGGACTGTCCAAGGCGCAGTGTGGCAGTGCCATGGAGGCGGCCATCGCCGCCATCACCGAGGCGCTCAAGAGCGGCGACGAGGTGCGCCTGATCGGCTTTGGCACCTTCTCCGTGACCAACCGCCCGGCACGCACCGTGCGCATCCCCGGCACCAACGACACCAAGGACGTGCCGGCCACCAACGTGCCGAAGTTCAAGCCCGGCAA
>CAZXTT010000260.1:0-7306 GCA_964643775.1 uncultured Rhizobiaceae bacterium
GCGCCCGTGCCCGCGCCGGCTGGATCTGCACCCAGTGGACCTTCGCCGGCATGCGCGGCATGGGTGGCATGTCCGGAATGTCCGGAATGGCTGGCATGGGCGGTATGTCCGGCATGTCGGGTATGGGCGGCATGTCCGGGATGAGCGGCATGTCCGGCATGGGTGGCATGTCGGGTATGTCCGGCATGGCTGGCATGGCCGGCAAGAAGTGGACGCCGCCCAAGAAGAAGAAATAACCGCATGACGGCCTGACACGACCGCGGCGCGCGGGAACCATCCGCATGGGCTATTTCCGCGCGCCGCCATTGGAAGCATCTTTCCGCAGCGAGGCTACCGGCCATGACATTCGCGTTTGACAAGTTGGCATATGCCCTGATGGCGGGGGCGCTGGCCCTGGCGGTGGGCGCGGGGACCTCCTGCGCTGCCGACAAGAACAAGGGCAAGAGCAAGGACTACCTGCGCGCCAGATGGGATCCCATTCACTTCAAGCCATTGATCGACAAGGCCACCAACGAGCAATGCCTGGCCTGCCACAAGGAAATTCTTCAGCACAAGCCTCGCAAGGCCTCGCCGGCGGGCTGGAAGGCCGATTCCGTGCTCGCCTGGTATCAGACGCTCGATACCTACTCCGGCCCCCAGATGACCTTCCACGCCCGGCACCTGACGTCGAAATTCGCCACCCAGGTGATGGACCTCAAGTGCAACTTCTGCCACCAGGGCAACGACCCGCGCGAGGAGGCCCCGGGCAGCCACGCGGAAAACGTCAACGACACCGGCTACACCCTGCGCAAGATGGTCAACCCGCAGAAGACCTGCCTGCGCTGCCATGGCAAGTTCCCCTTCGAATACATGGAAGGGCTGGAGGACGACTGGTCGAAGATACGCGGTGATTTCGAGGACGAGGAAACGAAGAACGGCTGCCTCGCCGCCTGCCATGGCGAAACCTACCGCACCGTGCGCCACCAGGTCACCTACCTCAAGCCCAAGGCCATCGAGAAGCTGGCCAAGGAAAGCTCCGATGTCTGTTACGGCTGCCACGGCGGGCGCAAGTGGTATCGCATCTCCTATCCATATCCGCGCCACCCCTGGCCCGGCATGAAGGACGTGGTGGAAGAAACCCCCGCGTGGGCGAAGAACCGCCCCACCGAATCCGAAGCCCGCTACAGGAGGAAGAAATGATGCTCAAGGATCACGATGGCGCGCCGCAAGCCACGCCCGAAAGCGTCGATCTGCGTTCCGACCCCCTCCCCGGCGCGCCGCGGGCGGCGGACATGACCAACTTCACCGGCATCCTCGAGGGCGTTTTCAGGCTCAACCCCGACCGCCGCTCCTTCCTCAAGGGCTCCGCCGCCAGCCTCGCCGGGCTGGGCCTCTTCGCCGGGCTGACCGGCAAGGCGAAAAAGGCCGAGGCCTTCGCCTACGAGCCCTACCCGCGCGACGACGAGCTGGACACGGTGGTCACCTCCTGCGCCCACAACTGCGGCTCGCGCCACATGCTGGTGGCCCACAAGAAGAATGACGTCATCGTGCGCCTGTCCACCGACGACGGGCGCTACCAGCGCGGCGGCGCCTTCGGCAAGGACACCGAGGAAGAACCGCAACTGCGCGCCTGCCTGCGCGGGCGCTCCTACCGCCTGCGCCTCTATTCGCCCGAGCGCCTGCTCTACCCGATGATGCGCGTGGGCCCGCGCGGCTCCGGCAAGTTCAAGCGCGTCAGTTGGGACGAGGCCCTGACCTTCGTCGCCCGCAAGATGGTCGAGATAAAGCGGAAATACGGCCCCACCGCCCTGCTCGACCAGTCATACGCCGGCGCATCATACGGCGTGCTCCACAAGTCCGACCAGATAGAGGGCCTGCTGGCGCGCTTCCTCGGCATGTTCGGCTGCCGCACCTCGTCGTGGTCGGTGCCGTCATACCAGGGCACCACCTTTTCCTCTCGCATGACCTTCGGCACCATTCACGACGGCAACGAGGATGACGCCTTCGCCCACTCAAAGCTGATAATCATGTGGGGCTGGAACCCCGCCTACACCTTCCACGGCGGCAACACCTTCTATTACATGCGGCTGGCCAAGCAGCGCGGCTGCAAGTTCGTGCTGGTCGATCCGCAATACACCGATTCCGCCGCCGCGTGGGATGCGTGGTGGATACCCATCCGCCCCAACACCGACGCCGCCATGCTCGCCGGCATGGCCCACTACATATTCACCAACAACCTGCAGGATCAGGAATTCATCAACAGGTTCGCCCAAGGCATGGACGAGGGCACCATGCCCGGCTGGGCGAAGAGCAAGGGACTGGAGAGCTTCAAGGACTACATCCTGGGCAAGTCCGACGGCACGCCCAAGACGCCGCAGTGGGCCTCGGAGATATGCGGCGTTCCCGCCGGCGACATAGAGAAACTGGCCAGGATGTATGCCACCACCAAGCCCGCCGCGCTCAAGGCGAGCTGGGCCCCGGGGCGCAATGCCTACGGCGAGCAATACAACCGCATGGCCGCCGCCCTTCAGACCATGACCGGCAACATCGGCGTGCTCGGCGGCTCGGCGGAGGGCGTCGGCAAGGCCTTCCACACCGAGGCCGTCGCCTACCCCTACGATCAATACTCGAACGTCTGGTTCGCCTCCATCAAGTCCGACCGCTGGGCGCACTGCGTGCTCAACTATCCCAATGTCAAGCGCGAGGAGATAGGCCTGTGGCCGCGCCCGGACAACCTCGACGGGGTGATACCCAACATCAAGGGCATCTTCTGGCAAGGCTCCGACTGGTTCAACCAGCTCACCAACATCAACAAGGAGATAGAGGCCATAAACAAGCTGGAGCTGGTGGTGTGCATGGACAGCACCATCACCCCGTCGGGCCTCTTCGCCGACGTGCTGCTGCCGGTGGCCACCCACTTCGAGCGCCATGACATAGCCCTGCCCTGGTACAAGGGCCATTACTACATCCACCGCCCCAAGGTCATAGAACCCATGGGCGAATCGAAGACCGACTTCCAGATCTTCACCGAGCTGGCCTGGCGCCTGGGCTTCGGGCCGCAATACAATCCCAAGGCCAACCGCGCCTATTTCAACAATCCCGACGCCGTGGACGAGGCCTACCTGCGCGAGTTCTGGGTCAACCGCGTCATGCACCACCAGGGCGTGGACATGACATGGGAGGAATTCAAGAAGCGCGGCGTCTACAAGTTCAGGCTCAAGGAGCCGCACGTGGCCTTCCGCGACCAGGTGGAGAAGGGCGTGCCCTTCAACACCCCCTCCGGCAAGATAGAGATCCTCTCCACCTCGCTGGCCCAGCACGAGCTCAACAAGTCGTGGACGCACACATCCTATGGCTATCCCATCCCGGCCATCCCCAAGTGGGTGGAGCCGTGGGAATGGCTGGGCGAGAAGAAGAAGACGAAGAAATACCCCTTCCACATGATCTCGCCCCATCCGCGCTGGCGCACCCACACCATCTTCAACAACATCCCGTGGCTGCGCGAGACATACGAGCAGGAGGTGACCATCAACGCCTCCGACGCGCGGCGGCTGGGCATCCGCACCGGCGACATCGTGGAGGTCTACAACGACCGCGGCAGGATAGTGCTGCCCGCCTATGTCACCGAGCGCCTCATGCCCGGCGTCGTGGTGGTGCATGAAGGGGTGTGGATGGACCTCGACGACAAGGGAGTGGACAGGGCCGGCAACCCCGACTTCCTCACCCTCGACGAGCCGTCCCCCGCCGGGGCTTTCGCCTACAACACGGTGCTTTGCAACATCAAGAAGAGCAAGCTCGATCATCGCCCCGGATGGGACAGGCTGGCCACGGCGCGCTCCTATGTCTTCCGGCGTGATGACTGAATGTGCCGCAACCTGATTTGAGCAGCGAGGACGCGAAGGAAATGGCGAAGAAACTCGACAAGGAAAAGGTCAGGGCGGCGCTCAAGCGCAAGGTGCGCGCCGTCTATGAGCCGGTCAAGCCCAAGGTGCAGATGGGCTTCATTCACAACAACGTGGACTGCATCGGCTGCCGCGCCTGCGAGATGGCCTGCAAGGACAAGAACGGCCTGCCGCCCGGCCCGCGCTTCCGCCGCGTGCAATACATCGAGGGCGGCGCTTTCCCCAAGGTGTTCGCCTACAAGGTTAACATGTCGTGCAACCACTGCGCCGAGCCTGCCTGCCTGCCCACCTGCCCGACGGGAGCCATCTTCAAGCGCCAGGACAACGGCGTGGTGGACATAGACTCCACCCTGTGCATCGGCTGCCGCAAGTGCGAGGCCGCCTGCCCCTTCGGCGCGCCGCAGTTCATCCCCGAGCTCAACATCGTCGCCAAGTGCAACATGTGCATCGACGAGCTGGAGGCGGGGCGCAAGCCCTATTGCGTCATGGCCTGCATGATGCGGGTGCTCGATGTCGGCCCCATCGACCAGATAGACAAGGGCGAATACGAGACCGCCGCCTATTCCGACTTCGACAAGGCCAACCTGGCGCGCCAGGTCAGGCACATGGCCGACCCGGAGCTGACCAACCCGTCCATCCGCTTCATCGCCCACTCGCAGGGCAAGGTGAAATAGGCGGGTACCGGCATGAACGAGGGTCATGAACGAGGGTGAAATGGACAGCGGCGGCATGCGCACCGGGAAGATCGACACCGGGAGGATTGACAACGGGAGGATGGAAAAGGGCGGCATGGACGAAAAACCGCACGCAAGGGAGGAGACGCCCCATCGTGCCCCCATGGGGATCTCCGAAAGGGACGAGGCCGTCCTGCGCTCCGCGGCGCGGGATGACCTCGTCCTGCTCGCCCGCCTGCATGGCGGGGAGCTGGACGGGGAAACCCTGGACGCCCTCATGGAAACTCCCTTCGCCGCGCTCTTCTCCCTCGTGCCGGACGATGAAACCGCCCGCCAGGCGGCCTCCGTCATCGACAACGGCTGGCGCGCCATGGACAGCGGGGACACCGGCGGCCGCGCCCGCCTGCTCGACGAGCTGGCCGCCGATTTCGCCGCCCTCTACCTGACGGGCCGCCACCGCGCCTGGCCCGATGAATCCCCGTGGCTGGACGACGATGACCTGAGCCGCCAGCAGCCCATGCTGGAGGTGCGCCGCTGGTATGAGCGTTTCGGCCTTGCCGCCCGCGACTGGCGCAAGCTGCCGGACGACCACATCGCCCTGCAACTGGCCTTCATCGCCCACCTCATGGACGGGGATGCCGCGCTGGAGGAGGCGGCGCGCTTCATGGACGCCCACCTGATGCGCTGGCTGGCCGATTTCGCCGCCGCCGCCGCCGCCCGCTGCGACACGCCGTTTTACGCCGGGCTGGCCATGTTCACCCATGCATGGTGCGCCGCCCTGCGCGGCATGCTCACCCGCGTCACCGGCGTCGCTCCGCCCCCGCCGGAGGAAACGGCGGACGGGGAAGAGCCTCCCGCCCATGCCGTCGGGCAGCCGTTCGTGCCGGGAACGGGGCCTGTCGTGTGAATTGCGCGCCCCGGCCCGATTTGTTGCCCGCTTTCCCCGGGAACATGCTATTTTGTCAGGCGGTGATGTGCTGCCGGAGGGTGCCACATGGGCGGCATTAGGCGATGGAAGAATTCCCTTGGCGCGCGCCTGCTGATGGTGCTGGCGCTGCTCATCGGCGTCTCGTCGCTGGTCTTCCTCGCCGCCTTCATGTGGCTATACAAGAGCCAGCTCGAACAGGATCGCACCACCGCTTCCGGCCAGCTCTCCCTGCTCTTTCAGGCGGCGCTGGAAAACGCCATGGTAAAGCGCGACCTCGATGGCCTGCGCTCCATCCTGCGCCGCCTTGGCCGCCAGCCCTCCATCCACCGCGTCATGCTCACCAACCCGAGGGGCGAGGTGCGCTTCGCCTCTCATTTCCGGCTGCTGAAGAAGCCGGTGGTAAAGCGCGAGCTTGCCGTCTGCGGGGCGGCCTGTGACGGCAAGTGGCCGCCGCTCACCGCCTATACGCGCTTTTACGACGATCCGGCGTGGGGGCAGGTGCTGCGCACCGTCAAGCCCATCCACAACAAGCCGGTATGCACCCCCTGCCACGGGCCGGTGGAAAAGAACCCCGTCAACGGCGTGCTGATAGCCGACTTCGACGCCAACAACCTCAAGACCGCCGCCCTCATCGGGGCCGCCGGAATGGCCGGGGCGGGGGCCCTGATAATGGCCCTCACCCTGCTGGTCGCCGGCCACTTCCTGCGCCGCCACGTGCTGAGCCCGGTCAATGCCCTGGCGGTGGCCTCCGGGCGGCTGGCCGCCGGCGACCTGTCGGCGCGCGCTCCCGCCGGCGGCGGCGACGAGCTGGGGCGGCTGGCGCGAGACTTCAACCGCATGGCGGACAAGCTGCAAGACATGGTCTCGCGCCTGCGCGCCCATGACGCCTTCTTGCAAAACCTCGTGGACGCGGTGCCCGACGGCATCCGCGTCATCGGCGGCGATTACCGCATCCGCCTCGCCAACCGCGCCTATTGCAGGCAGGTGGGCTGCACGGTGGAAGAGGTAACCGGCCAGCCCTGCCATGCCTCCGCCCATGGCCGCGCCGAGCCATGCCCCGACAGCCTCGTCACCTGCCCGCTGGAAAAGCTGCGCCACGGCGGCAAGCCGCTGAAGATAATGCACACCCACCAGGGCGGGGACGGCGGCGGCATTCCGGTGGAGATAGTGGCCGCCCCCCTGCATGACGAGATGACCGGCGAGACGCTGGTGGTCGAGGCCATCCGCGATTTGTCCAGGCAGGTTTCCGTCACCCAGGAACAGCGGCTGGCCGAGCTGGGCCAGTTGGCCACCGGCGTGGCCCACGAGATACACAACCCGCTGGCCTCGGTGCGCCTCGGCCTTCAGGCCATGAACCGCGCCGCCGAGCGCGGACGCCCGCTGAAGGAGATATTCTCCTACCTCGAACAGGTGGACGAGGCGGTCGATCAGTGCATCTCCGTCACCGGCAAGCTGCTGCGCCTTTCCATGCCGCCCTCGCGCCACCCGCAGGTGGTGGACATAGCGACCGTGGTCGAGGACATAACCTCGCTGCTGCGCTTCGAGGCCGAGCGCCAGAAGGTGGACATGCGCCTCTCCCTCGACCCGGCGGCCCGCCTGCTGGCCACCGAGGGCGAGATGCGCATGCTGGTGCTCAACATGGTGCAAAACGCCTTCCACGCCATGCCCGGCGGCGGCGTCCTGACCATATCCAGCCGCCGCCGCGGCGACATGGTGGAGCTGACCATGGAGGACACCGGCGTCGGCATGGACGAGGAAACCCGCCGCCACATATTCGATCCCTTCTTCTCGCGCCGCGCCGACAGCGCCGAGGGCACCGGCCT
>CAZXTT010000261.1:0-17828 GCA_964643775.1 uncultured Rhizobiaceae bacterium
ATGGCCCTTGTTGCACAGGGAAATATCTTTCCAAGGGGACTGAAATGAAATCACTCATGAAAAAGGCCTTGATGCTTTCGACGGCCATGGGCCTCGGGCTGGCGTTTTCCGGCGCGGCCCAGGCGCAGGGGCAGCTCGAAGCCATCATGAAGGCGCGCGGGCTGACCGAGAAGGACGTGCTCGCCGCCGCCAAGACCTACGTGCCGACCGGCAAGCGCGACGAGTTCCTCGTCTTCTCCTCCGGCGGCCAGTCCGGCCAGATCATGGTCTATGGCATCCCGTCGATGCGCATCCTCAAGTTCATCGCCGTGTTCACGCCCGAGCCCTGGCAGGGCTACGGCTTCGACGACGAGTCGAAGGCGGTGCTGGCCCAGGGCCGCATCATGGGCAAGGACATCAAGTTCGGTGACACCCACCACCCGGCGATCTCCGAGACCAAGGGTGAATACGACGGCGAGTACCTGTTCATCAACGACAAGAACAACCCGCGCGTGGCGGTCATCGACCTGCATGACTTCGAGACCAAGCAGATCGTCGTCAACCCGATCATGATGTCGGAGCACGGCGGCGCCTTCGTTACGCCGAACACCGAATACATCATCGAGGCGACCCAGTATCCGGCGCCGCTCGGCAAGGGCGTTTACGCGCCGCTGTCGCAGTTCAACGAGAAGTTCCGCGGCGCCGTGACCTTCTGGAAGTTCAACCGCGAGAAGGGGCGCATCGATCCGTCGCAGTCCTTCTCCTTCGAGCTGCCGCCCTATTCGCAGGATCTTTCCGACGCCGGCAAGGGCCCGTCCATGGGCTGGTCGGCCACCAACTCCTTCTGCACCGAGCGTTACGTCGGCGGCATCGAGCGCGGACGCCCGCCGTTCGAGGCCGGTTGCTCGCAGAAGGACACCGACTTCCTGCACATCTTCAACTGGAAGAAGGCGGTGGACGTGGTCAAGGCCGGCAAGGTCAAGACCATCAACGGCCATCCGGTGATCATGATGGACACCTCCATCAAGGAGGGCCTGCTCTACTTCATTCCGGAGCCCAAGTCGCCGCACGGCGTGGACTTCACCCCGGATGGCAAGTACATCATCGTCTCCGGCAAGCTGGACACTCACGCCTCGGTCTATGACTTCGCCAAGATCCAGGCCCTGATCAAGAAGAAGGACTTCGCCGCCAAGGATCCCTACGGCATTCCGATACTGGACCTGAAGAAGTCGCTGCACACCCAGGTGGAAGTGGGCCTCGGGCCGCTGCACACGCAGTTCGATTCCAAGAAGTGCGTGGCCTACACCTCCATCTACGTGGACTCGATGGTCACCAAGTGGGACTTCTGCAAGGGCAAGGTGCTCGACCAGCTGCACATCCACTACAACATCGGTCACCTGATGTCGATGGAAGGCGATTCGGTCACCCCGCAGGGCAAGTGGCTGGTGTCGCTTAACAAGCTGGCCATCGACCGCTTCAACCCGGTGGGCCCGCTGCATCCGCAGAACCACCAGTTGATCGACATCTCCGGCGACAAGATGGTTCTCACCTACGACATGCCGGTGCCGCTGGGCGAGCCGCACTACGCGGTGGCCATCAGGGCCAGCAAGCTGAAGCCGCTGGTGCGCTACAAGCTCGGCTGGGATTCGCGCACCGACCAGAAGTCTCCATACCGCACCCGCCCGGGCCGCGAGAAGATGGAGATGAAGGACGGCGTGCTGCATGTCTACGCGACGGTCATCCGCTCGCACATCACGCCTGAGATTATCGAGGTCGAGGAAGGCCAGAAGATCTCCATCCACCTGACCAACGTGGAGCGCGCCGAGGACGAAACCCACGGTTTCGCCATCTCCGGCACCAACGTCAACCTGTCGATCGAGCCTGGCAAGACGGTCTCCGCCACCTTCGTGGCCGAGAAGCCGGGTGTCTATCCATACTACTGCACCGAGTTCTGCTCGGCCCTGCACCTGGAGATGGAAGGCATCCTGCTGGTGCGTCCGAAGGGCACGAAGGCCGAAAGCGCTTCCATCTCGGAAGGCACCAAGTACACCGAGGCCGACTACAAGAAGCAGTATGAGCAGAACCTCGGCGTGCAGAAGGTCATCGACAGCGTGGTCAACTTCATCGTGTCGCGCAACTTCAAGGACTTCCCGACAGTCGTCGGCCTGGTGGAAGACGCCACCGAGCAGTTGAAGTTCGCCGCCGACGCCAAGAAGAAGGCCGAGGGCTTCGCCGGCAAGAAGGACTGGCAGAACGCCACGCTGTGGGCGCAGCAGTGGTTCCAGTATCAGGTCAAGGCGGCCGACATCGGCCTGCGCGCCAAGACCTACCTGGAGCAGAACGGCGCCAAGGTCATCAAGAAGTAACCTCCTCTGACGATGGGGGTCACCTCTTGAGTGACATGCACGAAACCGGCGGGGGGCGCCAAAAGCGCCTCCCGCCTCCCATGAGGGGGGCGACCCGTTCCGCCATGTGGAACGGCAAACAGCAAGGAGTTTGGAGAGGATGAGCAATTCAATCGCCAAGGCCATGATAGCGGCCACCCTGGGCGTCGCCGTCGTCGCCGGCGCGGGGGGCGCGGCTTTCGCGCCACTGTCCGCCAAGGTGGCGCGGGCCGAGGAGAAAAAGAAAAAACACCCCGGCAAGCGCCTCTACCGCCGCATGACCTGCATCGCCTGTCACGGCAAGGACGGCAAGCGCTCCATTCAGGATTACCCGAACCTGGCCGGACAGCCGAAGAAATACCTGATCCAGCAGACCAAGGACATAATCTCCGGCAAGCGCAAGGGCGGCAAGAACAAGGAAGGCAAGGATCGCGCCTCTCCCATGGTCGGCTCGCTGGTCACGCCAGATGGCAAGGTGCGCATCAGCGACGAGCAGATCGAGCAGATCGCCGATTACCTGTCCAAGCTGGATCCCGCCGCGCCCAAGCCGCCGGAGGGCCTGAAGGCGGAAGACATAGAGGCCGGCAAGAAGCTCTACAAGAAGAAGCGCTGCCGCACCTGCCACGGCAAGGAAGGCAAGAAGCCGCTGAAGAACTACCCCTATATCGCCGGGCAGAAGGCCGACTATATCTTCAACCAGATGGTTGACGTGCGCGACAAGAATCGCAAGAACGGCAAGATCAAGACCATGTATACCTTCGTCAAGAAGCTCAAGGACGAGGAGATCAGGCTTATTGCCAATTACCTTTCTACCGTCGATCGGACAAAATGATCAGCCGCCCGCGCCCCATGCCGGGCGCGGGCGCCGGAACAACGGAACTACAACCCAAGAGTGGAGAGCATCATGAAGAAATCCATAGCCATCATCGGCGCGCTGGGGGTGAGCCTGGCCGTCTCCGTCACTTCCGCCATGGCCTGGAACGAAGGCGGCGGCGAGCAGGACGAGGCCACCAAGATTCTCATTGACCTGAAGAAGAAGATGGCCTCCGACCCCAAGCTGAAGGAAAAGGTGCGCAAGGACGGCATCGCCGTGTTCGAGGTTTGCTCGGCCTGTCACACCACCGAGGGCTGGGGCACCAAGGACGGCACCTTCCCGCAACTGGCCGGCCAGCATGACACGGTCATCATCAAGCAACTGGCCGACATCCGCGCCAAGAACCGCGACAACCCGACCATGTATCCCTTCGCCCTGCCGAAGGAGATCAAGAACGCGGCTCCGGAAGTGGGCGGCGGCCCCTATGCCATCGCCGTGGTCGCCAACTACATCTACAACCTGCCGATGAATCCCGACAACGGCAAGGGCCCGGCTGACGCCGACCTGGAGAAGGGCAAGAAGCTGTTCAAGGAAAACTGCGTGCGTTGCCATGGCGAGCATGGCGAAGGCAGCGAGGAAAAATTCTTCCCCAAGATCCAGGGTCAGCACTACAAGTACATGCTGCGTCAGTTCGAGTGGATCCGTGACGGCAAGCGGCGCAACGCCAATCCGGACATGGTCAAGCAGATCAAGAACTTCACCGACGAGGACATGAAGAACGTGATCGCTTACGTGGCCTCCATTCCGGTGCCCAAGGAGAAACTGGCGCCGAGCAAGGACTGGATCAACCCGGACTTCGACTGATCCGGCATGACTTCGATCGCCCGTTTCCGCCCGCCCCTCCGTGGCGGGCGGAACATGCGGGCGGTCACATATCCGCGCTTTTCCTTGCGCTCTCGTGGCGCGGGAGTCCGTTGTCTTGTCCCGTGGGCGTGATTCCAATGGGCGCAATGGCTTCGCTGCGGCTTTTTGTGCGCAGGTCACTGACAGCCGCGATGGCCGGGGGGATTGAATGGCGCGTGGGGGAATGGCCTGCTGACGACGACAGGCTTGCCAGCACTTGAGGAACGAGAACCATGACTGATGCGGCTGCGCAGAAGAAACAGAATGCCATCGTCGCCATCCTGGGGAGCATCGCGCTGGCCCTTCTGGTGGTGATCTATTTCGTGCCGGCGTGGTGGGTGTCGCTGACCGCGCCGCAATATCCCAAGACCGCCTTCCCGGAAGGCATCCGCATTCACTTCCACATGAACGGCGTGTTCAACGGCTGTCCCAAGGTGAAGAAGGCGGAGATCGAGGAAAAGGTGGTCCTCGACTGCGTGCACGAGATGGACGCCATCAACCACTTCGTCGGCATGTATCCGACCGGCGCCGGCGGCGTGGTGGAGAAGGCCTTCTCGCCGTTCCTGCTCATCTTCCTGGGGCTGTTGATACTGGGCTTCATCATCCCGCAACCGAAATTGCGATTTACCGTCACCATGGTCGGCTGGGCGGCCATGGTGGGATGGATGTACATGACCATGATGAGCGAGGGTGGCATCCGCTACCAGCCGGCCTCCTACATCAAGTCGCTGGTCACCGCCCTCGGCGAGGGCAAGGAAGAGGCCGGCGAGGAACTGTCGCCGGTCATCGCCAAGCTGGAGGCGGAGCTGAAGAAGAGCGGCTCCAAGATGGTGGAGACCGAGGAGGTGCGCTCGCGGCTCGAGGAGGCGGGGCAGAAGGATCTCTCCGAGATCATCGCCAACCTCAACAAGGGCGGCGGCGGAAAGACCAAGTCGCTGAAGCAGATCCTCGCCGAGGCCAAGGAGAAGGGTGGCGACATGAAGGCCACCAATATCGAGATCCTGCGCCAGGCCTTCCTCAACGACCAATTGCGCAAGCCCGCCGACAAGCGCGAGAAGTGGACGGGGTCGGGCATGCAGGTGCTGCTGTGGCACTATCACAAGACGCTGGCCCGCTGGTTCAACAACCCGGAGCGCATCAACCCGCTGGTCAGCAAGATGACCATGGCCGCCTGGGCGGTGTTCTGGGGGCTGATCATCGTGCCGCCCGTGTTGTTCTTCCTCGGCAGCTTCGGGCCGCGCCTGTTCTACTGGCTGATGGGGCTGATCCCGGCCATCCTGCCGGTGGCCTTCGTGGTCGAATACGCCTCGTGGCTCTACTGGTTCGGCCACTCCATGAGCTCCATGGGCGCTTTCACCCTCAAGCCCTTCATGCCCACCGTCTTCGGGCAGGGCAAGGTGGCGCAATTCGCCACCCACTCCTACCCGCACATCGGCTTCGGCCTGATGGTGGCGGTGATGGTGTTGATGCTGCTGGCGGTGCTCATACGCCGCAAGCAGCTCAAGGGAGCCGCCCAGGGGGCCTGAGGGAACCGGGACGCCCGAGGGCATGGCCCGATCGCGGGGGCCAAACGACGAAATCCACGTGGGAGCGCGTTTTCACGGGCGCGCTCCCGCGATATGGAACGGGGGCGCATTCGGGCATGACCTTGATCAATTATCCTTCTCTCTGTGGCAATTAAAGTCGGCTCATGATTTCCCTGGCGCGTCGCATAAGCATCGGCCTTGTCAACGCCATGATGGCGCAGGCGCTGCTGGCCGCGCCCGTCATGGCGGCTCCGGCGCCGGCCGCCGACAAGCAGGCGGCGCGGCGGCAGGACGCGGAAAGGAGCAAGGGCGAGCTAATCGACCTGCAGGCCATGGTCGATGCCGCCAAAAAGGGCGACGTGATATTGCTCAAGCCGGGGCGCTACAAGGGCAACGTGGTGATAAGCAAGCCCATCAGCCTCATCGGCGAGGGCCCGCGCGAAAAGATAGTCATAGACGCCGGCGGCAAGGGCTCGGTGCTGGTGCTCAAGACCGATGGAGTGACGGTGCGCAACCTCACGCTGGTCAATTCCGGCGATCAGCCCAACGACCTGGACGCCGGGGTGCAGGTGCGCGGCAACTTCAACGTCATCAAGGATCTCAAGATCGTCGAGTGCCTGTTCGGCATCGACCTGCAGCAGTCCAGCAACAACATAATCAAGCGCAACGAGATATCATCCAAGCGGGAGTTGTCGCTGGGCCTGCGCGGAGACGGGATAAGGCTGTGGTATTCGAAGAACAACCGCATCACCAACAACAGCCTGCACGACCAGCGCGACATGGTGATCTGGTATTCCGCCGACAACATCATCGCCGAAAACACCATGACCAAGGGCCGCTACGGCCTGCATTTCATGTATTCGCGTTATAACCTGGTGGAGCGGAACAACTATTTCGACAACTCGGTGGGCATCTACCTGATGTATTCCGATTCCGTGGTGGTGCGCGAGAACCGCGTGGTGCGGGCCGTCGGCGCCGCCGGCATCGGCATAGGCTTCAAGGAAGCCAGCAACATGGACATCCTCGACAACGAGGTGCTCTACAACTCCATCGGCCTTTACCTCGACGTGTCGCCGTTCCAGCCCGGCACCACCAACCGCATCTACCGCAACACGGTCGCCTTCAACGATGTGGGGGTGCGCTTCCTCAACGACTGGAGCAACAATATCTTCAAGGACAACCGTTTCCTCAACAACATCCGCCAGGTTACGGTGTCCACCTTCGCCACCGCCAGGCGCAACACCTGGGAAGGCAACTACTGGGACACCTACCAGGGGTATGACAATGACGGCGACGGGCTGGGCGACACGCCATACCGCATGTTCATCTATGCCGACCGCATATGGATGGACGTGAAGCCGGCGGCCTTCTTCAAGGGCACGCCGGTGCTGACCATGCTCGACTTCCTCGAGCGGCTGGCGCCGTTCACCGATCCGCTGCTCATGCTGGAGGATCACAAGCCGCGCATCAGCGCGGATTTCGAGCCCTTCACCAAGGGATACCGCGGCAGCGGCGGCAACAAGGGCAAGGAGCTGGAGATGTTCGGCAACACCACCGGCGAGACGAAATCCGGCACCAGCCTCGACGAGAGCTTCGATCCCTTCGGCCTGAAGGACGATTCCATTGGAAAGTAGAACTGGCAGGGCAAGACGATGAGTGATGCACGCCAAGGAAAACCGAAAAAGCGCTTGAGCCGCCGCGACCGGCAGCGGCGGCGCGCCCTGTTGCTGTCCATGCTGACCGGCGGCGCGGTGGTGGGGCTGGGCTTGTCGGGCTATTACCCCATCACCACCTGGGCGCGGGCCGAAAATCGCCTGCGGCCACCGGGAGCCATAGACGAGCGCGAGTTCCTCGCCGCCTGCATAAAGTGCGGCCAGTGCGTGCAGGTGTGCCCGGTGGAGGCCATCGTGCTGGACGATTTCATGGACGGCTTCAGCAATGGCACGCCGCGCATAGACGCCCGCATTCAGGCCTGTGACTTCTCCTGCGACGCCGTGCAGTGCGTGCTAGCCTGTCCGACCGGCGCGCTGTCGCACGAGATAGACAAGAAGGAACAGGTGCGCATGGGGATAGCCGAGCTGACCCATCCGGAGACCTGCCTCGCCATGCAGGGCAAGGGCTTCAAGGGGCTGGCGCGCGGGGCCGAATTCAAGGGCCTGCACCGCTATGTCAAGGTGGACCGCTGGACGCCCATCCGCATCTCCGAGCATCCCTATGACCTGGAGCTGTGCGACCTGTGCGTGCGCGAATGCCCGATCAAGGACGCCATCTACCTCAAGCCGATGAGCGACGACAAGAACGACAAGCGCAAGATGCCGGTGGTTACCGACAAGTGCGTGGGCTGCGGCATGTGCGAGATGATCTGCCCGGTGGAGCCGCCCAGCATCGAGATCATTCCGCGCAAGAAATTCGGGGAGGCATGATCATGAACCTGTTCGTGGAAAGCCTGCGCCAGGTGCTGGGAGCCGCGCCGCGCCGCCCCGGCAAGGATGACTACTCGCCCGCGGCGCGCAAGGCGCATGACCTGAAGAAAACTCCCGAGGAGCGCGAGCGCCGCCGCAAGCTTATCGAGGAGGAAAAGGCCAACCTCAAGCCGAACTATTCATGGCGCAAGTGGCGCTGGCCGACGATAGTCATAGTCAACCTGATTTTCGTCATCTCCTATCACTTCGACGTGCAACTGGTGGAAGGGGCGCTGACCGCCTCGCGCGTCATCGGCTTTCACTTCGCCGATCTCAACTCGGCCCTGCAGGTGACGCTGGCATTCAAGGAGATGCTCATCAACCTGGTCATCGGCACGGTGACGGTGGCCGTCCTGTGGTGGCTGGTCGGCGGGCGCTCGTTCTGCGCCTGGACATGCCCCTATCACCTGCTGTCGGAGTGGGTGGAGATACTGCACCTGAAACTGGCCGCGAAGGGCTGGGCCAGGGATTACCAGCTCGACCGGCGGCTGCGCACGGTGCTCTACGTGGTGTTCGCGCTATTGGCCTTCGTCACCGGCTACATGGTGTTCGAGTGGATCTCGCCGGTGGGCATAACCTCGCGCGCCATCATCTATGGCACCATGGCCGGCATGGCATGGGTGGGGGTGCTGCTGCTCATCGAGCTGTTCTTCATCCGCCGCATGTGGTGCCGCTACATGTGCCCCATCGGCATGACCTATTCGTTCATCGGCTCGGTGTCGCCGACGGTGGTGCATTACGACCTGGAGAAATGCCTGCACGAGGGCGAGTGCCGCGCCGTGTGCCTGGTGCCGCACGTGCTCGATGTCACCATCAAGGGCCGCGCCACCCGCGACAAGCTGGACATCGGGGCCGACTGCACGCGCTGCGCCATGTGCATAGAGGCCTGCCCGACCGGCGCCCTGTCTTTCCGCATCAAGGGGCTGGACAAACTTCTCTAAAAGGTCTTGAGATTGGTCAAGGATAACCAGGCCACGTGGGGGCAGTGTGCCGCCACGTGACTGGGGGGAACGTTTGTCATGATCGAACTTGAAAATGTAACCAAGACATTCCGCCGAACGAAGGTGCTGGACGGGCTGTCGCTCACCATCGAACAGGGCGACCGCATCGCCCTGATCGGCTCCAACGGGGCCGGCAAGACGACCATGATCCGCTGCATCCTCGGCGAATACGTGTTCGACGGCGATGTGCTGATCGACGGCGTGTCGCCGCGCGCCCACCGCACCACGGTGTTGCAGAAGGTGGCCTTCGTGCCGCAGATGCCGCCGCCGCTGGGCATGCCGGTGTGGGACCTGGTCGATTTCGCGGCCCGCCTGTGCCACACCAGCCACGAGCGCATAGGCTCCATTGCCGAGCGCATGGGGCTCGATATCGACGAGGTGCGCTCGCGGCCCTTCATGAAGCTCTCCGGCGGCCAGAAGCAGAAACTGCTCATCGCCATCGCCATGGGGCGCGACGCCGACGTGCTGATAATGGACGAGCCGACCGCCAACCTCGACCCGGCGGCGCGCCAGATCCTCTTCGACCTGCTGGCCGAGCGGCTGGACAAGTCGATGATAATATCCTCCCACCGGCTGGAGGAAGTGGCCATGCTGGTCAACCGGGTGATCGAGATGGACCGCGGCAAGGTGGTGCTCGACGACCGGGTGGAGGACGCCGTCGATCCGGGCCTGCGCCAGAAGGTGCGCATACGCCTGCGGCGGCCCGACGATGCCTTCGCGCGCGCCATCGGCGAGTGGGATTTCTCCTCCTCCGGCGACGGGGAGACCTGGGAGGGGGTGATCCCGGGGCCCGACAAGCTGCGCTTCCTGGGCATGGTGGCGCGTTACGCCGGCATACTGGCGCAAATGGAAATGAACGACATGGCGCGGGAGAAGACCGATGCCTGATCTGTCGCGGCGCGCGCTGCTGGCGGCAACCGCCGCCATGCTGGCCTCGGCATTGGCCGGCTGCAAGAAGAAATCCGGGCCGGAGCCCATTCGCTATGACCGCGAGGTGTGCGTCATATGCAACATGATAATCTCCGATCCGCGCTTCGCCGCCGAGCTGCGCACTCCCGACGGCGAGCTGGTGAAGTTCGACGACATCGGAGACGCCATTCACTGGATGATCCGCCAGGACTGGTACAAGAAGGGCCAGAGGGCGAAGGAGATCTGGGTGATGGACATGCGCGACGGCAAGACATGGCTGGACGCGCGCAAGGCATGGTATCTGCCCGGCCAGGTGACGCCCATGGACTACGGCTTCGGCGCGGTGGCGAAAAAGGAGCCGGGCGCGGTGGACTACCAGGCGATGAAACGGGAAGTGATAAAGCGTGGCCTGAGCTCGCGCTGCGAGCATATCGAGGATCTGCCGGAACCCGACGATTCGGCGGCTGCCAGCGGCAACGATAACGACAAGGAGGGAGGGAAGTAGATGTATTCCTTCTGGCAGACGGCGCGGCTGGACATTTCCGAATCCATCCGCTCCAAGTGGTTCGCCATCTACGCGCTGGTGTTCGGCGGGCTGATCGCCGTGTTGTTCATCTTCGGCCTCACCGAATCGCGGGTCATGGGCTTCACCGGCCTGTCGCGCATGCTGGTGACCTTCATCCAGTTGACCATGGCCATCATGCCCATATTCGTGCTGCTGTCCACGGTGCGCTCGCTGGCCGGCGACCGCGAGGCGGGGGTCTATGAATACATGCTGTCGTTCCCGGTGTCGCTGTCGAGCTGGTACTGGGGGCGCTTCGTGGGGCGCTTCCTGGTGGTCTTCCTGCCGGTGTTCGCGGCCATGGCCATCTCGCTGCTGGCCGGGCTGTTCATGGGGGCGGAGGAGATCCCGTGGCGCGATTTCGCCTGGTATTCGCTGCTGCTTGTGTCGCTGGCCTTCTGCTTCCTGGGCATATCGTTCCTCATCTCGGCCCTGTCGCGCTCTTCCGACGTGGCCCAGTCGGTGGCCTTCGTCACCTGGCTGGCCATGCTGATGTTCCTCGACCTCATTCTCATCGGCCTTCTGGTGCAGTTCCAGACGCCGCAGGAGGTGGTGGTGGGGCTGGCGCTGGCCAACCCGCTGGAGGTGTTCCGCATCGGGGCCATGATGCTGTTCGACCCGCAACTGATATTGCTCGGGCCCGCCGCCTACACGATACTGGACACCTTCGGCAACATGGGCTTCATGGCCTATGCGCTGGGCTATCCGCTGGCCTTCGGTCTCGTGCTGGCGGCGCTGGGCTTCTTCATCTTCCGCCGCACCGACCTGCCGTAGAGGCGGTCACTGGCCGGCGGCGGGGTTGCGCCCGGCGGGAGCGCGCTCTCCGGCGGACAAGGAAAAGGCCCGCCGGAGGGGAACACGGCGGGCCTTGAAGGCTGATTCAAGGGAAGTGGGAGGGGAATAAATCAGCCCTGTTTGTTGCTTGCTGTTGTTGCCGGGGGAGGGAGCTACTTGCCGCCGCGCTTCTTCGCCGGGGTGGTTTTCCCGTTGCGCTCGGCCATGAAGCGCTCGAACTCTTCCTTGTCGCGTGCCTGGCGCAGCTTGATGACGAATTCCTCGAACTCGCGGCGCTCTTCCTCCAGCCTTTTCAGGGTTTCCTCGCGGTAGGCGTCGAAGGCGCTGTTGCCGGTGCTGGCGGCAGGAGAGGAGCGGAAGATGCCTTTCACCTGCGCCACCGTGTCCTCCACAAGCTCGTCCACCGAGCCACCCCATATGATGTAGGCGAGGATGGCCAGCCCCAGCGGCCACCAGACCATGAAGCCAAGCACGAAGGCGGCTATGCCCAGCGGCGTGAAGCGGCCGGAGCGTTTGGGTTTGACGGAAACGGTGTTCATGAAAATTGCCCTCCGGTTGTTGAACCATCTCCCACATGGTCAGCGGGTGGGGCATTTTCAAGGCAAAGGCGGGCGAAAGCCTCGTGTGGCATGATATATGCCAGCAATATCAATGCATTATGCGATCATTAAAAGCCGGAAAGGAGAGCCTATGAGCAGGAAAGTTCCTCCGCCGGGGCTTCGTCCCCGCTCTTTTCGGGGGCATGTGATTCATCCTTTCCGGCGGGTTGGGCGGCTGCTTTACCGGATGGCTCATCGCCGTCCTGCGGCTTGCCGGCGAAGGGAATGTCCATGTCCCTGGAGGAGGGCTTGCGGGTGATGATGATGCGCGGGCGGGCCTTCTTCGCGGGTTCAGCAGGGGCAGGCCCGGCGTATGCGGGTTCGGCAGGGGCAGGCTCTTCATCGGCGGGCATGCTGGCGGAGTGTTCTTCCGCTGGCCGCGGCCTGATGGTCAGTCTGGCGCCGCCGCCATCCTGTCCCTCGCCGGCCTGCATGGCTTCATCTGCCTGGGCGGCGGGCTTTTCGGCGCTTTCATTTCCGGTTTCGCCGCCGGTGGCCGTGCCGTCCTCGAACAGATCCTGAGCATCGCCAAACCATGTCCCGCCGCTTTCTGACACTTGCGGCTCATCGCTGGTGGCGGGGGTATTTTCACCGCAGGCGGTGGCGATGGCGCCCAGCGTGCGTGATACGACCTTCAGCTTGTCGGACATGACCCGCAGCTCGGCCGCCGCCATGGTCATCCGGTTGGCGTCGCGCTCGTTGACCTCTGCTTCCCCGATCATGCCGGCAAGGCGGCTGGCATCGCGGGCCATTTCCTCCACCGCTTCCGGCAGGGCCGCCGGGGCGAATGCATCCATGCCGGAAATCTCGCGCGCCGCCCCGTTCATCTCGCCCATGATTATGGCGTCCAGGCGCGAACCGCGGACCGTCTCGCCCCTTTTTTCCGCTTCCATCACCCGTTCCAGCTTGCGGATGGAATCGAGAAGGGCCATGGTTTCCCTGGCCTGGTGGCGGCGCAGGTATTCCGACAGGAACCAGCGCCCGCGGGCGCTTTCCATGACGGCGGCCTCGATGGCCTCGAAATCTTCATCGATGGTGGAAAGGGTATTGCTCATGGGATTCTACTCGATACTCACTTGACCGGACGGAGATAAACGTCAACCACGGGAACGATTATTGCCGGGAATGGTTAGCGAAAGGTTTCAACTGGTGTGTGAAATTGCATCGGGTTCGGTCTTCAGGCGCATTTCGCTCGTCTATGGGGCGCTGTTCTTCACCATCGGGGTGGGCTTGCCGTTTTTTCCCGTGTGGCTGAAGGCGCGCGGGCTGGGGGTGGAGCAGATCGCCGTGGTGCTGGCCCTGCAAAGCGGCATACGCATAGCCGTTTCGCCCTTCGTCTCGCGCCTCGGCGAGCGGCTGGGCAGGATTGAGGCGGTGATGACGGCCTGCGCGGTGCTGGCGCTGGCGGCCTTCGCCGTCATGGGGCTGGTGGAGGGATACCTGGCCATCGCCGTGGTCACCGCCCTGGCCTTCGCCGCCTTTTCGCCCCTGATGCCGCTCACCGAGGCCTGCGCCGTGTCCATCACCTCCCGCCACGGCATAGCCTACGGGCGCATGCGCATGTGGGGGTCGCTGGCCTTCATCGGCGGCAGCCTGTTCACCGGCGCGGCGCTCGACTTCATCGCCGCTGGCAATGTCATATGGATATACGTCTCTGGGCTGGCGGCGCTGGTGGCGGCGCTTTCGCTGCTGCCCGCGGGCACGTGCTGCGACGCCGCCGCGGAGGGTGGCGGGGCGGCGGGGCAGGGGGGCGGCTTTTCCTTCCTGGCGCCGGCCTTCGTGGTCTTCGTCATCTGCGCCAGCCTGCTGCAGGGGGGCCATGCCGTGGTCTACGCCTTCTCGGCCCTGCACTGGAAGGGGCTGGGATATTCGGGAACCGTGGTCGGGCTGCTGTGGGGCATAGGGGTGGTGGCGGAGATAATCCTGTTCTGGTTCTCCGCCCCGGTGATGGAGAAGCTGGGGGCGCGCAACCTGTTGCTGCTGGGGGCGCTGGCCAGTGTCGTACGCTGGTCGGGGCTGGCCGTCGATCCGCCGCTGGTGGCGCTGTTCATCCTGCAGGCGCTGCACGGGCTGACCTTCGGGGCCTCTCACCTGGGGGCCATGGAATACATCCGCCGCCACGTCCCGGCGGACCGCGCCGCCACCGCGCAGGCCGTATACGGGGCCATGTCGGGCGGCCTGGTGCTGACCTCCGCCACCTGGGCCTCGGGGCCGCTATACCGCGATTACGGGGCCCATGCTTGGTTTTTCATGGCCGCCATGGCGCTGCTGGCCGGGGGGCTTGCGCTGGCCCTCAAGAGGATCGATCTTCCGCTTTACCGTCCCCATCATCAGCCGCGGGAGCAGGGGCGATGACCAGCTCCGCCTCCTTGCCGAGGACGCGGGCCAGTTGCTCGAGGCGCTTTTCCACCGTCTCGCCGCGCAGCGCGGCGTGTTCGCCGGCGAGGGTCAGGGTCAGCTTGCCGTCGTGCAGGGCAAGCGGGATTTCCGGCAGCGCCCCGGGCATCGCCGCGCTCAGCGAATAGGCGAGGCGGAACAGCCCGGCCAGGGCGCGCGCCCGGCGCAGCGCCTTGTCGTCCACCAGCGCCGATATTTCCGCCGGCGGGGTGGCGAACACCCCCTGGTAGCGGAAGAACACCGCCAGCGCCAGGAAGGCGCGCGAATAGTGGTCTATGCCGGTGAAGTTGGCCTGGCTCACGAGGGTGAAGGCGCGCGCGCCGCGATAGTCGGGATGGGCCCGCCAGCTTATGTCGGCGAGCATGGCCGCGGCATAGCGCAGGCGCGTCCAGCGGCGGGTGCATTCGATGCCCCCCTCGGCGCACAGGCTGTCCGACCAGTCACACAGCTCCAGCTCGTGCTGTGGCGAGCGCCCGTAGCGGCGGGCGAAATCCCAGGTGGCCGAAAGCAGCGGATCGGCCTTGCGCTTCTTCTTGGGCAGCACCGAATAGAGCACGCCATCGCGCACCCCAAGGGCCGAAAACACCAGGTTGCGCGCTCCCGACATGGAAAGGATGCGGTTGAGCACCAGCGCCGCCAGCGGCAGCGTCTCGGCGCGGCGCGATGACACGTCGGCGGTTTTCATCACCTCGGCGGCGCTCATGCGGGCAACGTCGGCGGTCAGCAGCAGCGCCTCGTGGCGGGGGATGGTGTAATTCTGGGTCACGCTGAGCGGATATCCGGTGCGCGTCATGTGAATGCGGGCAAGGTTGCGCCACGCGCCGCCCACCGCGTAGAAGGGCCGCGCCTCCAGCTTTTTCATCACCGGGGCCTCGGCCAGCGCCGCCTCGACTATCGCCGCCGCCCGCCCCGCGTCGCCGCCGGAGAGATCGGCGAGGCGCAGGGGGCCAAGCGGCAGGGTGATGCCGTTTTTCCTGACCTTGCCCTCCTTGATCGCCACCAGCTCCAGCGAACCTCCGCCCAGGTCCCCGGCCACGCCGTTGGCGTCGTGGATTCCCGCCACCACGCCGCAGGCGGCGTAATGGGCCTCTTCCTCGCCGCTCAACACCTGCACCGGATGGCCCAGGGCCTCCACCGCGGCACGGATGAAGTCGGGCCCGTTGCTGGCCTCGCGCGCCGCCGCCGTGGCCAGGGCGAATACCTTGCGCGCTCCCACCCGGTCTATGAGGCGCGAGAAGCGGCGCAAGGCGCGCAAGGCGCGCTCCACCCCTTCTTCCGACAGGGCCCCGCTGGTGGCCACCCCGCGCCCCAGCCCGGCGAGGATCTTTTCGTTGTAGATGGGGGTGGGGGCGCGGCGCATGCCGTCGTATATGACCAGCCGCACCGAGTTGGAGCCTATGTCCACCACCGCCACCGGTTTCAGCTCGCCGGGGCGGTCGCGCTTGATCTGGTCGATGCGGAAATCAGCCAGTGAGGTCATGCCTGGATTACTTCTTCTTGCCCTTGTTGTTGCCCTTGGTGCTGGCGCCCTTGCCCTTGCGGGTGCGCGGCGGCCTTGAATGCAGCAGCGCCTCGCCGCGCCCGGACAGCGAGGGGTTTTCCATGAAATACTGGTGGGCGACGAAAACCTCGCCGCCGCCGGGCGTGATGCGGCAGGTGGAGCCGTCGGCCATCATGCGCCAGCTCTGGCCGTTGTCGCGCAGGTTGGCGGCCATTATCTGGTCGAGCACCTGCTCGTGCACGGTGGGGTTCTCCAGCGGCACCAGCGTCTCCACCCGCCGCTCCAGGTTGCGCGGCATGAGGTCGGCGGAGGAGATATAGACCTTGGCCCGCGGGCTGGGCAGGCCGTGGCCGTTGCCGAAGCAGTAGATGCGCGAATGCTCGAGGAAGCGCCCGATGATGCTCTTCACGCGGATGTTCTCCGACAGCCCCGGCACCCCCGGTCGCAGGCAGCATATGCCGCGCACCACCATGTCTATCCTCACTCCGGCCTGCGAGGCGCGGTAGAGGGCGTCGATGATATCGGCATCAACCACCGAGTTGCACTTCAGCCATATCCGCGCCGGGCGGCCGTTTTTGGCGTGGCCGATTTCTTCCTCGATGTCGGCGAGCAGGCGCTGTTTCAGGTTGATGGGCGATATGGCCAGCTTCTCCATGTTCTCCGGCGGCGCGTAGCCGGAGACGAAGTTGAACAGCCGCGCCGCGTCGCGCCCCATGGCCGCGTCGCAGGTGAAGAACGACAGGTCGGTGTATATGCGCGCCGTGATGGAGTGGTAGTTGCCGGTGCCGTAATGGACATAGGTGCGCAGGCCCCCTTCCTCGCGGCGCACCACCATGGACACCTTGGCGTGGGTCTTCAGCTCGAGGAAGCCGAAGACCACCTGGGCGCCGGCGCGCTCCAGGTTGCGGGCCCACTGGATGTTGGCCTCCTCGTCGAAGCGCGCCTTCAGCTCGACCAGCGCCAGCACCGACTTGCCGGCCTCGGCGGCGCGGGTGAGGGCGGCGACTATGGGCGAGTTGGCGGAGGTGCGGTAGAGGGTCTGCTTGATGGCCACCACATCCGGGTCGGCCGCCGCCTGCTGGATGAAATCGACCACCACGTCGAAGCTCTCGTAGGGGTGATGGACGATGAAGTCCTTGCGCGCTATGGCGGCGAATATGTCGCCGCCGTGTTCCTTGATGCGCTCCGGGTAGCGCGGCGTGTAGGGGCGGAACATGAGGTCGGGGCGCTCGTTGGTGATGATCTGCGAGGTGTCGGCATAGCCCACCACGCCGTGGCAGATGACCACCCCCTCGTCGGGCACGCCGAGCTGAGCGGCCATGAACTCGCGCAGCGAATCGGGGGCGCGGGCGTCCACCTCGAGGCGCACCACGCGCCCGCGGCGGCGGCGCTTTATGGCGTGCTCGAACAGGCGCACCAGGTCTTCCGCCTCTTCCTCTATCTCCAGGTCGGAATCGCGGATGACGCGGAAGGCCCCCTGGCCGATGAGGTCATAGGAGGGGAACAGCCGCGGCACGTAGAGGCTGAGCATGTCCTCCAGCGCGATGAAGCGGATTAGCTCCGAGCCCTTGGCCTCCGGCAGGCGGATGAAGCGCCCGATCTGGTGGGGGATGGGCAGCAGGGCGTTCATCGCCCGCTCGTCGGACTTGCGCTTCAGTTGCAGGGCGACCACGAAGCCGCGGTTGGGGATGAAGGGAAAGGGATGCGCCGGGTCGATGGCGATGGGCGTTATCACCGGCAGGATCACCGACAGGAAGCGCTCGTCCAGCCACTCGTGGTCGGCGGGCAGGAGCTCGTCGGGCTTGAGCAGGTGAATGCCCTCCGCCGCCAGCTCGCCGACCAGCTCCGCCCAGCGCTCGTCCTGCATGGCCATGAGGCGGCTGGCGTAGTCGCTGACCCGCGCCAGTTGCTGGGCCGGGGTCAGGCCGTCCTGCGAGCGGCGGGTTATGCCGGCGCGCACCTGCTCGGCCAGTCCGGCGACGCGCACCATGAAGAA
>CAZXTT010000262.1:0-9458 GCA_964643775.1 uncultured Rhizobiaceae bacterium
AGAAGAAGGCCATGGCGCGCGACGCGCACCGCTTCTCGCGCGAGGTGCTGGCCGGCAAGATGAGCATGGAGTGGCTGAGCAAGTCGCTGTCGTTCCTCGTCAACACCTCGCTCAACACCTATTCGCGCCAGCAGGAGGACGAGGCCGACGCCGAGGGGCTGGATTACCTGGTGCGCGCCGGATGGCCGCCGCAGGCGGTGTTGCGCACCTTTGACAAGCTGGCGAAATATTACCGCGAGGATCCGGGGGTGAAGAACTTCTTCTACGGCAATCACCCCACCTACAAGTCGCGCCGCTGGCACATGGCCAATACCATACGCGCCCACTACCGCAACCAGGCGGGGCTGCCGCCGGTGCGGACGAGGAACTACCAGCCGAAGAACGGCCAGCCCCGCCCGGACAACAAAAACACCGCCACCGCCGCCCCGGCGATGACGTTATACTGAATAATGACCAACGGCCATCCCCGCCCGCTTCCGGCCAAGGAGGCAACCGCGGGGAGGCCCGGGGTGCGTGGAAATCAGCCCTGGCGGGCCTTGAAGCGCTTCTTGACCTTGTTGATCACGTAGAGGCGGCCACGGCGGCGTACGACGCGGTTGGCGCGGTCGCGCTTGGCCAGCGAGCGGATGGAATTGCGGATCTTCATGACAACCTGCCGGAATTAATGATTGATGCATCGGGCGGCAAAGATAACGGCGCGCTCCTGCCGGTGCGCGCCATTACAAGCCAGTTGCCGCCGTTAATACTGCCTGCCGCCGCGCCATGTCAAGGCGGGAAAGGCCGTAGCCCCATGCTTCAGCGGCCGCTGAATCTTGGTTTGCGCTTTTCGAGGAAGGCGGCCATGCCCTCCTTCTGCCCCTCGCTGGCGAAGAGGGCGTGGAACATGCGGCGCTCGGCGCGCACGCCCTCGGCCAGGGGGGTTTCGAAGGCGCAGGCAACCGCTTCCCTGGCGGCCATGACGGCGGGGCGCGAGAAAGAGGCTATGGCGCGCGCCGCCTCGAGGGCCGTTTCCATCAGCTCGGCGTCGTCCACCACCCTTGACACCAGCCCGGCGCGCAGGGCCTCCCCGGCGTCGATCATGCGGCCGGTGAGGATGAGATCCATGGCCAGCGCCTTGCCGACGGAGCGGGTCAGCCGCTGGGTGCCGCCGGCGCCGGGAATTATGCCGAGGCGTATTTCCGGCTGGCCGAAGCGGGCGCTCCTGCCCGCTATTATGAAATCGCACATCATGGCCAGTTCGCAGCCGCCGCCCAGGGCATACCCGGCAACGGCGGCGATCACCGGCTTGCGGGTGGCGGCGATTTCATCCCACTCGGCGAGGAAATCCTCCAGCCATATGGCGGGCCATGTCTTGTCCTTCATCTCGGTGATGTCGGCCCCGGCGGCGAAAGCCCTGGACGAGCCGGTGATTATGATGCAGCCTATTTCATCATCGGCGGAGAAATCATCCAGCGCCGCCTTCAGTTCGCTGATGAGGGCGGAATTGAGGGCGTTGAGCGCCTCCGGGCGGTTGAGGCGGATTATGCCCACCGGGCCTTCGGTTTCCGTCAGAATGTTTTCATAAGCCATGATCAGCCAGCCCTCGCGCCATTGCAGGTTATTTGCCTTGATCGTGGAAATCACTATACCAGATAGCAGGCATACCCTGACTACCCCGATAAAAGCACGAGAAGGCAAACCATGAACGAGCCGCGGGCGGGACTGGCGGAATTGAGCGAGCGGGCGCGGGACATCTTCCGCCGCCTCGTGGAAGCCTATATCGCCACCGGCGATCCGGTCGGCTCGCGCACCATTTCGCGCTCGCCGGGGGTCAACCTGTCGCCGGCCAGCGTGCGCAACGTGCTCGCCGACCTCGAGGACATGGGGCTGATATACGCCCCCCACACATCGGCGGGGCGCATGCCCACCCAGCAGGGCCTGCGCTTCTTCGTGGACGCGGTAATGGAGCACGCCACGGCCAGCGACGAGGACAAGGCGCGCATAGACGCCCACATCTCCACCATCGACCCGGCGGAAGGACTGGAGGCGGCGCTGGAGCAGGCCTCGGCGGTGCTTTCGGGGCTGTCGCATTGCGCCGGGGTGGTCATCGCCCCGCGCAGCGATCCGCGCATCGCCCAGATAGAGTTCGTGCGGCTGGGGCCGGAGCGGGCGCTGGCCATACTGGTCGGCGACGACGGCTCGGTGGAGAACCGCGCCATCACCATCCCCGGTGACCTGTCGCCGCTGGCGCTGGAGCGCGCCGCCGCCTTTCTCAACGCCCGCTTCTGCGGCAAGACCATCTCCCAGACCCGCGCCGAGCTGAAGAACGAGCTGGAGAGCCTGAGCCGCGAGCTGGATTCGCTCTCCGCCGAGCTGGTGGCGGCGGGGCTGGCCGTGTGGTCGAACGCCGGCGGCGAGCGCCGCCTCATCGTGCGCGGGCAGGCCAACCTGCTGAACGACGCCGAGCGGCTCTCCGACCTGGAGCGGCTGCGCCGCTTGTTCGCCGACCTGGAGGAGAAGCGCGGCTTCACCGAGCTCCTGACCTCGGCGGAAGAGGGCGAGGGAGTGCGCATCTTCATAGGCCAGGAGAACCCGCTGTTTTCGCTTTCCGGCTCGTCGGTGATCGTCGCCCCCTATGGCGACAGCGGCCATGACGTGGTCGGCGTGCTGGGGGTGATCGGCCCCACCCGCCTGCATTACGCGCGCATAATCCCGGTGGTCGATTACACGGCGCGCGCCATTTCGCGCCTGTTCTCTTGATTTTTCCCCTCTCCATGCAGATATGTGCGGCGGGAAAGCAATGACGGCCATCGAGGGGCCATTTCACTGAAAAACACATCGAACAACGGGAAACACCATCCATGAGCGGCGAGAAGGACAAGGTGAACAAGGGTGAAAACACGGGGGAAAAGACCTCCCGCTGGGCCCGCGAGGCCGCCGACGCGGCGCGGCGCGCCGATGACGCGGCAACCAACGAGGGCATGACGGAACAGCAGCAAGCGCCGTCCGGCGGCGGGGATGAGCCGGACGTGGCCGCCCTGCTGGCCGAGAACGCCGAGCTGAAGGACAAGCTGCTGCGCGTCATGGCCGACATGGACAACCTGCGCAAGCGGCTGGAGCGGGAGAAGGAGGAGGCGGTGAAATACGCCGCCGCCCAGTTCGCCCGCGACATGCTGACCGTCTCCGACAATCTCTCGCGGGCGCTGGAGGCGGTGCCGGAGGACAAGCGCGCCGAGGGCTCGGAGCTGCTGACCAAGCTGATCGAGGGGGTGGAGCTGACCCTCAAGGAGCTGCTCGCCACCTTCGAGCGCCACAACATCAGGCGCCTGCGCCCGCACGGCGAGCGCTTCGACCCCAACTTCCACCAGGCGATGTTCGAGGTAACCGACACCGACGCCGAAACCGGCACCATCGTGCATGTCATGCAGGACGGCTATACCCATCACGAGCGGGTGTTGCGCCCGGCCATGGTGGGAGTGGCCAAGCGCGAGGACGGCGGAGGGAAACAAGATCAATAGGATAGGACTTGCCCCATTCGGCGTGTAATATCGCCCCAGCGAATCACCTGCGTCAGGGCGAAGGAGCCGCATGGGAGCATATATCCTCAAGCGACTGGGCCTCATGATCCCCACCCTGGTGGGGATCATGCTGATCAATTTCGCCATCATCCAGTTCCTGCCCGGCGGCCCGGTGGAGCGGGTGCTGGCCAAGTTGCAGGGCCATGACGTGTCGGCCACGGCGCGCATCGGCGGCGGGGCCGGGGGCGACGCCGGACAGGCCGGCGGCGGCGGCGCGGCGGCGGCGGGGGCCGAGGGCGGCTTCAAGTATCGCGGGGCGCAGGGGCTCGATCCGGAATTCATCAGGCAACTGGAGAAGCAGTTCGGCTTCGACAAGCCGGCCCACGAGCGCTTCCTCAAGATGCTGTGGGACTACGCGCGCTTCGATTTCGGCAACAGCTATTTCCGCGACCGCCCGGTGCTGGAACTCATCAAGGACGCCCTGCCGGTGTCCATGTCGCTGGGCCTGTGGCTGACCTTCATATCCTACGGCGTTTCCATCCCGCTGGGCATAGCCAAGGCGGTGCGCGACGGCTCGCGCTTCGACGTGTGGACATCCGCCGTCATCATCGTGGGTTACGCCATACCCTCGTTCCTGTTCGCCATCCTGCTGGTGGTGCTGTTCGCGGGCGGCAGCTTCTGGAACATATTCCCGTTGCGCGGGCTGGTGTCGGACAACTTCGAGCAACTGTCGCTGTGGGGCAAGATACTCGACTACGCGTGGCACCTGGTGCTGCCGCTGACGGCGCTTGCCATATCGTCGTTCGCCACCATGACGCTGCTGACCAAGAACTCCTTCCTCGACGAGATAAAGAAGCAATACGTGGTGACGGCGCGGGCCAAGGGGCTGAGCGAGCGGCAGGTGCTCTATGGCCACGTGTTCCGCAACGCCATGCTCATCGTCATCGCCGGGTTCCCCGGCGCCTTCATCTCCGCCTTCTTCGCCGGGTCGCTGCTGATAGAGCAGATATTCTCCCTCGACGGGCTGGGGCTTCTGGGCTTCAAGGCGGCCATAGACCGCGACTACCCGGTGGTCTTCGCCACCCTTTACATCTTTTCGCTGATGGGGCTGCTGACCAACCTGATAACCGACGTCGTCTACACCCTCATCGACCCGCGCATCGACTTCGAGAAGAGGGAGCTGTGAGATGGGCGCGGCGGCGCAAAAATCCCCCGTGGCGGCGCGCGGCGGCTGGCTTTCGCCCATCAACCGGCGCCGGCTGGCCATCTTCCGCGCCAACCGGCGCGGCTACTGGTCGCTGTGGATATTCCTGCTGCTGTTCGTGGTCACCATGTTCGCCGAGTTCATCGCCAACGACCGCCCGCTGGTGGCCTCCTACAAGGGCGAGATACTCTTTCCCGTGTTCCGCGAATATCCCGAGAGCAAGTTCGGCGGCTTCCTGGCGCGCACCGACTTCCGCGATCCTTTCATCCAGGAGGAGGTGAACAAGCACGGCTGGATGATATGGCCGCCCATCCGCTATTCCTACGACACGGTGAACAACGAGCTGCCGCACCCGGCCCCCTCGCGCCCCGCCTTCCTGATGAGCCGCGAGGAGGCCTGCGCCAAGTATCCCAAGGGGGCCGACGACCCTCAGTGCGTGGCCGGCAACCTCAACTGGCTGGGCACCGACGACCAGGGGCGCGACGTGCTGGCGCGGCTGATATACGGCTTTCGCATATCGGTCATCTTCGGGCTGCTGCTCACCTTGCTGTCGTCCATCGCCGGGGTGGCGGCGGGGGCCGTGCAGGGCTATTCCGGCGGCCTGCTCGACCTCATGTTCCAGCGCTTCATAGAGATCTGGACGTCCATCCCCACCCTGTATCTCATCATCATCCTGTCGGTGTTCTTCGTGCCCAATTTCTGGATGCTGCTGGTCATCATGCTGATGTTCTCGTGGACGGCGCTGGTCGGGGTGGTGCGCGCCGAGTTCCTGCGCGGGCGCAATTTCGAATACGTGCGGGCGGCGCGCGCGCTGGGGCTCACCGACGGCAAGATAATGTTCCGCCACATCCTGCCCAACGCCATGGTCGCCACCCTGACATTCATGCCCTTCATACTGTCGGGCTCCATCACCACCCTGACGGCGCTGGATTTCCTGGGCTTCGGCCTGCCGCCCGGCTCGCCCAGCCTCGGCGAGCTGCTCAAGCAGGGCAAGGTGAACCTGCAGGCCCCGTGGCTGGGCATAACCGGCTTCGTCATCGTGTCGCTGATGCTCTCCCTGCTGGTGTTCATCGGCGAGGCGGTGCGCGACGCATTCGATCCGAGGAAGACATTCAAATGAGCAGCGGCGGCAAGGATAACGGCGGCCACCTGCTGGAGGTGAGGAACCTCGCCGTGGACTTCACCCAGGGCGGCAAGGCCACCCACGCGGTGCGCGGGGTGTCGTTCCACATCGACAAGGGCGAGACGCTGGCGCTGGTCGGCGAGTCGGGCTCGGGCAAGTCGGTCACCGCCCTGTCCATCCTGCGGCTCCTGCCCTATCCGGCGGCCTCGCATCCGTCGGGCGAGATAGTCTTCAGGGGCAAGGAGCTGCTGTCGGCCCCGGAGGCCACATTGCGCAAGGTGCGCGGCGGCGACATCTCGATGATCTTCCAGGAGCCGATGACCTCGCTCAACCCGCTGCACACGGTGGAGAAGCAGATAGGCGAGATCCTCGAGCTGCACCAGGGCGTCAGCGGCGAGAAGGCGCGGCGGCGCATAATCGAGCTGCTCGACCAGGTGGGCATCCACGAGCCGGAGAAGCGGCTGAAATCCTACCCGCACCAGCTCTCCGGCGGCCAGCGGCAGCGGGTAATGATCGCCATGGCGCTGGCCAACGCCCCCGACCTGCTGATCGCCGACGAGCCGACCACGGCGCTCGATGTCACGGTGCAGGCGCAGATCCTGCAACTGCTGAAGAAGCTGCAGGGCGAGCGCCACATGGCGATGCTGATGATAACCCATGACCTGACCATCGTGCGGCGCATAGCCGACCGCGTGGCGGTGATGAAGGACGGTGAGATCGTCGAGATGAAGCCCACCGGCGAACTGTTCGCCAACCCGGAGCATCCATACACCCGGATGCTGCTGGCCTCCGAGCCGAAGGGCGAGGCGCCGCCGCCCGACGAGAGCGCGCCGGTGGTCATGGAGGCGGATGACCTCAAGGTGTGGTTCCCAATACGCCGCGGCCTGCTGCGGCGCACGGTGGGCCACGTCAAGGCGGTGGACGGCATATCGGTGAAGGTGCGCCAGGGCCAGACGCTGGGGGTGGTGGGCGAATCGGGATCGGGCAAGACGACGCTGGGGCTGGCGCTGCTGCGGCTCATCCCCTCGCGGGGGCCGATCGTCTTCATGGGCGAGAACATCAGCGGCTTCGACGCCAGGGCCATGCGCCCGCTGCGGCGGCGCATGCAGGTGGTGTTCCAGGATCCCTTCGGCTCGCTGTCCCCGCGCATGAGCGTGCGCCAGATAGTGGAGGAAGGGCTGCTCATCCAGCACCCGGATATGAGCTGGGAGGAACGCGCCAGGCGGGTCGGCGAGGCGCTCTCCGAGGTGGGGCTGGAGGCGGCGGCCATGGAGCGCTACCCGCACGAATTCTCCGGCGGCCAGCGCCAGCGCATCTCCATAGCCCGGGCCATGGTGCTGCACCCGAAATTCGTCGTCCTCGACGAGCCCACCTCGGCGCTCGACCTGTCGGTGCAGGCGCAGATAGTCGAACTGCTGCGCAAGCTGCAAAAGGCCCACGACCTGGCCTACATGTTCATCTCCCACGACCTGCGGGTGGTAAAGGCCCTGGCCTCCGAACTGCTGGTAATGCGCCACGGCAAGGTGGTCGAACAGGGCCCCGCGGCGGAGATTTTCGACAACCCCCGCCAGCCATACACACGCGCCCTGCTCAAGGCGGCGTTCGAGGTGGAGGTCGTGGGGGAATCCCTCGAGGAATAGGGCGCGGGCTTTCACTCTCTCCCCATTCGTCATGCCCGGGCTTGGTTTGGCTGAATGCCCTTCCATCATTGCCAGGCAAGACCACACTACACGACACTTTGATGAACGGTCATGAAAACAGGCCGTTTCCTTCATCAGTAGTGGCTCAATAAGCCATCATTTTGGGGCTGTTCCCGCTTGCGGCGCACTTTTTGGGCGAATAATGGCAGGCTCAGGGAGGGGTAGAGCATCTTTTAGGTGAACCGGAGGGAACTGTGTCGTGTAGTGTGGATTTTAGCTTGACAAACTCCGCTATTTATATTAGCATAGCAACTGCTAGCCGCTGAAACTAATGAAATAGGTGCTATTATGAACTATCCTGAGATGACAGAAGTCCTCATCCCCATATCCCGCAAGCTGTATGACGATATCATCAGACTATCGGACGGCCAACTTGATCCCGTCAGGCTTGCGAATTACCAACTCGAGGACTGGCTTGCATACTCCATTGAAGATGGAAATTATGACTGGGGAGAGCGATGGGAGGAAGCGGCAAAAACTTTCAACCCACACTTCTATGAAAAGTGGCTCAAGGAACAGGATAAAGAAAGCTATAAGCGCAAGCGCCATGATCTGGTATGGAAGAAGGTAACCATTCCGCATGGTTCAGAAGTGCGCATGAACTACAAGAAAAAAGATTATTATGCCAAGGTCGAGGATGGATCGATAATTGATGGAGGACGTCGTTTCTCACCATCTGAATGGGCAAAGCATATTGCCTCTGGGACGTCTCGCAATGCTTGGCGCGATCTCCATTTTAAGTTCCCTAACTCAAAATATTGGGTGCCTGCTGAAGTGTTGCGTAGAATGGTGTATAAAGAAATGGGAATACAATATTGAAGGAGGCGGCATGAGAAGACATCCCCGGCTGCCTCCCGGTCTCAGCCGTTCCTAAACCTCTCCGCCGGTCTGGGTCTCCCGACCCAGACCGGAACGTTCATGCCTGCTCCGTGCTATCGGCTGGTTACGGCGTGGGTGGGTAGCTCATTGCCATGCATGACTATTCAGGTCTGGGTCGGAGACCCAGACCTGCAGGGCCTGCAATGACGAGCGGTAAGGCTCACCCCCAGCCGTCATTGCCGGATTTATTCCGGCAATCCACGGCGGGGGCCTTAAGGCCTGCGCATGTGGATACCCGGGACAAGCCCGGGTATGACGGCGGGAGGGGGCGGTCATGGAGAGGAGCTTGCGGCTGCCGGAGAATGACGGAAAAGGACGCATGGATTCTACGCTTTTCGCGGGAATGACTAATAGGGGGGTGCCCCCATCGGGCAGAATTGGCCTTTCGCGGGAACGACGAAAGGGGCGGGCCTCATGGCGCGGGCACATCAGGCGGCGTGGGGTTTTACCGTGCGTTCTATTTCGGGGCCGAGTTTTTCGCGGGCGCATTCCAGTTCGTAGTGCATTTGCAGGTTCAGCCAGAATTCCGCCGTGGTGCCGAAGTGGCGGGCCAGGCGCAGGGCCGTGTCTGGCGAAATGCCGCGCCTGCCGTGGACGATTTCATGGATGCGCATCTGCGGCACGCCAAGCGCCTTGGCCAGCGCATACTGGCTGAGCTTCATCGGCTTCATGAAATCCTCCAGCAGGATTTCCCCCGGATGCACACAGGAAAAATCAGCCATCGCCGCCTCCTTCCGCTTCCCCCTCACCCCACCTTGGGCAGTTGCTCGAGGGCTTTTTCCAGTTCCCGCGGGTCGTAGTCGCGGTCTTCCAGTTTGCCGGCGAAGTAGTCCTCGTAGGCGGAGAGGTCGAGGAAGCCGTGGCCGGAGAGGTTGAAGAGGATTACCCGTTGTTCGCCGCTTTCCCTGGCCGCTAGCGCCTCGTCGATGGCGGCGCGGATGGCGTGGGTGCTTTCGGGGGCCGGGACTATGCCCTCGGCGCGGGCGAAGGTGACGCCGGCCTCGAAGCTGGGGTTCTGGTGGACGGCGATGGGCTCTATCTCGCCCAGCTCCACG
>CAZXTT010000263.1:0-18384 GCA_964643775.1 uncultured Rhizobiaceae bacterium
TCGGAAAGCTCCTTGCGCGCCGCCTGTCCTATTTCCTTTATCGTCTGGCCGCCCTTGCCGATGATTATCTTCTTCTGGCTTTCGCGCAGCACGTAGATGACCTGCTCGATGCGGATGGAGCCGTCGGGGCGCTCGTCCCACAGCTCGGTTTCCACGTGCGAGGCATAGGGCAGCTCGTCGTGCAGGCGAAGGTATAGCTTCTCGCGGGTTATCTCGGCGGCCAGCATGCGCAGGGGGAAGTCCGACACCTGGTCCTCCGGGTAGAGCCACGGCCCTTCCGGCATGTGCTCGGCCAGGTAATGGCGCAGGTCGGCCACCCCCTGCCCCTTGAGGGCCGAAACCATGAAGGTGGCGGCGAAATCCAGCTCCGCGTTGAAAGCCTCGGCCAGCTCCAGCAGCCTGCCCTTGTCGATGAGGTCTATCTTGTTGAGCACCAGGATGGCCTCGCGCCCGGTTTTCTTCAGCCCCTCGAGTATGCGCCGGTTGTCGTCGTCCAGCCCCTTGCGGGCGTCTGCCAGCATGGCCACCACGTCGGCGTCCGCCGCCCCCGCCCAGGCGGCGTCGACCATGGCCTCGTCGAGCTTCCTGCGGGGGCGGAAGATGCCCGGGGTATCGACGAATATGACCTGCGACCGCCCGACGATGGCGATGGCGCGCACCCGCGTGCGGGTGGTCTGCACCTTGTGGGTGACGATGGACACCTTGGCCCCGACCAGCGAGTTGACCAGCGTCGACTTGCCGGCATTGGGCGCGCCTATGATGGCCACGAAGCCACAGCGCTGGCCCGTGGTTTCCCGCTGGCTGTCCTGTTGATCTTTCCGCCGGGTTTCCTGTCTGGTGTCGTCTTGCGTCATCTGTTCCTATTCGTCCTCGCGGCTTTCCAGCGCCTTCAGCAGGGCGCCGGCCGCCGCCTGCTGGGCCTTGCGTTTCGACGCCCCCTCGCCACGCGCTTCCCCCAGCCCCTCCACGCGCGCCTCTATGACGAACCTCGGCGCATGGTCGGGGCCCGAGCGGGATATTTCCACGTAGGCGGGCGGGGCAAAGCCGCTGGCCACCGCCTTTTCCTGCAGCAGCGACTTGGCGTCGCGCCGCGCCTCGGAAAAGCGCTCGAACAGCGGCTGCCAGTGAGAGATGATGAACTTTTTCGCCGCTTCAAGGCCGCCGTCGAGAAAAATCGCCGCGATCACCGCCTCGCACAGGTCGCCCAGCACGTTGATGGAGGCCTGGGCCTGGCTGCGGCGAGTCGTCTGGCCGGTGAGCATGAGGTTGTCCAGCCCCAGTCCGCGGGCGACATCGGCGCAGGTTTCCTTGCGCACCAGCGAGTTGAGCTGGCGCGCCAGCGCCCCCTCGTCGCGCTCTGGGTATCGCTCCAGCAGGGCGTCGGCGATCACCAGCCCCAGCACCCTGTCGCCGAGGAACTCCAGCCGCTGGTTCTCGGCCCCCGAATGGGTGAGTGCCTGCTCCAGCAGGCCGCCATCGGCGAATTCATAGCCGGAGCGGGCGGCGAATTCACCGACCAGCCTGTCCCTGCCCCCGTGCCTGTGCGCGCCACCGCTCATGGTCAGCGGATCCATGTTCCGATGCGGCTCCAGCGGATTACGAAGGGCCACATCCACGGCTGCCAGACGGAAGCCTCCGGCTTGTGGGAGAAGAATATGATGGTCGCCCTGCCGACGAGGTTCTCCCACGGCACGTATCCCACCCCGCCCATTTCGCGGGCAAAGCGCGAATCGGTGGAATTGTCGCGGTTGTCGCCCATCATGAAATAATGCCCCGGCGGCACGACGAATACCCCGGTGTTGTCCGCCGGGCCGTTGTCATAGAGGTCATGCACCACGTAGCTGACACCATTGGGCAGGGTCTCGCGGAACTGGCGGATGTGGCTGTTCCTGCCCGGCCCTTCCGGGACGATGAAATCCCCGATGCGCTCCTTCTTCACCGCCTTGCCGTTTATGTAGAGCACGCCGTTCTTCACCTGTATGCGGTCGCCGGGCAGGCCGATCACGCGCTTTATGTAGTCTATCTTCGGGTCGCGCGGCAGCTTGAAGACCACCACGTCGCCGCGGCGGGGCCTGTCGGCGAAGAACACCCGGCCCTTGAAATCCAGCGGCCCGAAGGAAAACAGGTCCTTGCCGAATAACGACAGGGTGAAATTGAACGAATAGCGCGAATAGCCGTAGGACAGCTTGTTGACGAACAGGTAGTCGCCCACCCACAGGGTGGGGATCATCGAGCCGGAGGGAATGTTGAAGGGCTGGAACAGAAAGGTGCGGATGAAGAAGGCAATGAGCAGCGCCTGCAGGACGACCTTGACGGTCTCCCACACGCCCTCGTCGGGCTTCTTGTGACCGGCTTCGCCGCTGGTTGCCTGTGTCTTGTCGCTCATTGGCTGCTGGCGCTCCCGCGCATTTGCGCAAATACTTTTTTTTCGGCTTTCGCCCCGCTTCTGGCTTTTGCCCCGCGCGGGCGTGCAAGTCAAATGGCTTCGATCACCACGAAGGCCTGGGCATAGGGATACTCGTCGCTCAGCGACAGGTGGGCGCGGGCCCTCATGCCTTGCGGGGTGAGGCGCTCGAGACGCTCCGCGGCGGCGGCGGAAAAGCTCAGCCGCGGACAGCCCATGGCGTCATTGCCGACGCATATGTCGCGCCAGCCCACGCCGTCGCGGAAACCGGTTCCCAGCGCCTTGGCCGCCGCCTCCTTGGCCGCCCAGCGCCGCGCCAGCAGGCAGACCGCGGCCTCGCCGCCGAGACTCGCGGCGCGCTCCCTTTCGGCGGCGCAGAACACCTTTTCCAGGAAGCGCCCGCCATGGCGTTCCAGCATGCGCCCGATACGCCGCGCATCGACGATGTCAGCACCGGTTCCGATTATCATTCGGCGGGCTCCTGGCGGGTTATGCGGCGCGCCAGGTTTTGCCTGCGGCGTTGCTGATAACGCTCGATGGCCGGCTTGGTGAGGAAATATATGACCGCCCCGCAGGCCAGCCCCAGCGGCAGGGAACCGACCAGCATGGGGGTGAGGATGGGGCCCATGACCTCCCAGAACTGCCGCCAGAATTCCGCCGGATCGGTGAACAGCAGCAGCATGATGCCGTCGGGCAGCTCGATGTTTATCTCGCCGCGGTGCTCGTAGCCCAGTATCATGCCGCCGACGTTGTAGGTGGCCCACCAGATGAAGGGGAAGGTCAGCGGGTTGCCCACCGAGGTGCCGAGCGCCGAGGCCAGCAGCGAGCCGCGCAGCGGCCAGGCGATGAGCGCCGCGGTGAGGAAATGAAAGCCGACGAAGGGCGTGAACGAGGCAAAGGCCCCGCAGGCGAAGCCCAGGGCGATCTTGTGGGGCGAGGCGGAGATGCGCTTGGCGCGATACCAGATGTAGGTATAGGCGCGCCGCAGACCGCCGCGCGGAAAGAGGAAATTCCACGCGCGGGCCAACAGGTGCGGCTTGTGTCTGCGGGCGAACATGAAGGAATTATGCCACCAACTGTTTCAGCCAAGGTTAAAGAAAGCGCCGCTTGCCAACGCGCCTTTTCGCCGCCCGCCACACTACTTGCGCAGGCCCCGCGAGCCGGGCTTGACCGGCTCGATGGCGGCAAGCTCGTCGGGCAGCTCGTCGGGCCTGTAGGCCGGGACATCGAGCTCCGCCAGCGCCACCAGCGGCGCCCCGACATCGGCCTTGCCGCAGGAGCGGTCGATGAGGCAGGCGGCCCCCGCCACCTCGCCGCCGTGTTCGCGTATGCCGGCGATGCACTCGCGCGACGACAGCCCGGTGGTGACGATATCCTCCACCATCAGCACGCGGCTGCCCGGTTGTATCTCAAATCCGCGGCGCAATTGCAAATCACCATCGACGCGCTCGAAGAAAATCGCCGGGCAGCCGAGCTGGCGGGCCATCTCGTAGCCGACGATCACCCCGCCCATGGCCGGCGAGGCCACGAGGTCGAATTCACCGCCTATCTCGTCTCTCACCTTTTCGGCCAGCGCCGCGCACAGGCGCGCGGCGCGCTCGGGATCCATCAGCACCCGCGCGCATTGCAGGTAGCGCGGGCTGCGCAGGCCGGAGGAGAGGATGAAATGCCCCTCCAGCAGCGCCCCGGCGGCGCGAAATTCGTCCAGGACCTCCCGGTTGCTCATCATGATGACGCATCTCCATGCAAAATGCCCGTATCATCATATGGATACAGGCCGTTTCTAATTCAACGCCTCAAAAAACAGCGCAGGCAGCGCCATTCGCCCTCCCCGCCCTTCCCGGCGTGACCTCCCCCATCGCCCCCCTACCCGGCATGGCGCTGCGCCTCGCTCACCACGTCGGAATGGGAAAGCGAGGCCAGTATGACGTTCAGGTGCTCCACGTCGCGCACCTCGATGACGGTGTCGAACTCGTAGAAGTCGCTGGCCCGGTGGTTCATGACCAGATTCTCGATATTGGCCCCGTGATCGCCGATGATGCGCGCCACCTCGGCCAGCACCCCCACCTCGTTGTGGACGACGATGCGGATGCGGGCCGGGAACAGCGCCCCGCCCAGCTCGGCCATGTTCCATGCCATGTCTATCCACTGGCTGTTCTCGCTTTCCTCGTAATTCTCCAGCGCGTGGGCGAATATGGGATAGACGGTGACCCCCTTGCCCCTCTCGCGGATGCCGACTATGCGCTCGCCGGGCACCGCCCCGGTCTGCATGGATATGCGCACCGGCACGTCATGCTCGAGATGGCGCGCCATGATGACGTTGCGGGCCATCAGCTCGCCATCGGCCCCGGTGGCGCGGCGGCCCGGAATGGAGTTCAAGACCTCCTCCGGCCCGGCATTGTCCAGCCCCAGGGCATGGAGCGTCTCCTTCACGGTGATCTCGCCGCGCCCCAGCGCCTCCAGCCCGTCCTCGACATCCAGTATGCCCAGCTTGGGAAAGGCGGCGGCCAGCTCGCCGCGGTTCAGCCTGTGGCCCAGCTTCTCCAGCCAGCGCTCGAGGATTTCCTCGCCCAGTCCGATATACTCCGCCCGCGTGGCCAGCCGGTTGGCGCGCCTGATGGCGGCGCGCGCCTTGCCGGTCATGACTATGTTCTCCCAGGCGGCGGGCGGCACTTCCTGGGCGGCGGAGGTGACTATCTCCACCTCGTCGCCGTTGTTGAGCTGGGTGAGCAGCGGGCTGTGATGGCCGTTGATGCGGCAGCCGACGGTGGCGTTGCCTATGTCGGTATGCACCGCGTAGGCGAAGTCGATGGCCGTGGCCCCGCGCGGCAGCACGATGAGGTCGCCCTTGGGGGTGAAGCAGAACACCTGGTCGGTGAACAGCTCCATGCGGGTATGCTCGAGGAAGCCCTTGGGCGTCTCGCCGTCCTCCAGCCGCTCCACCAGCTCGCGCAGCCAGCCGTAGGCATTGGCGATCTCCACCGGCACGGTGACCCCCGCCTCGCTCTCCTCCTGCGTCTTCGCGTCCTTGTAGAGGCCGTGCGCCGCCACCCCGCGCTCGGCCACCTCGTGCATGCGGCGGGTGCGTATCTGCAGTTCCACCGGCCGTCCGCCGGGGCCGCGCACCGTGGTGTGGATGGAGCGGTAACCGTTTATCTTGGGGGTGGAGATGTAGTCCTTGAAGCGCCCGGGCACCACCTTCCACGCCTGGTGCACCGCCCCCAGCGCCCGGTAGCAGTCATCGGCCTCGCCGGTGATGATGCGGAAGCCGAAAATGTCCGTCACCTGCGACAGCGACAGGCGCTTCATCTGCATCTTGCGCCAGATGGAATATGGTTTCTTGCGCCGCCCGGATACCTCGGCGCTCACCCCATGGGCGTCCAACACCCTTTCTATCTCCCGCTGTATCTCGCACAGGGTGTCGGCGCTTTCCGCCTCCAGCTCGCGCAGACGCTCGCGGATCTGGGTATAGGCCTGCGGGTGCAACACCTGGAAGGCCAGATCCTCCAGCTCCTCGCGGATGGCGTGCAGGCCCATGCGCCCGGCCAGCGGCGCATATATGTCCATGGTCTCCTCGGCGATGCGGCGGCGCTTGTCCTCGCGCATGAAGCCGAGGGTGCGCATGTTGTGCAGGCGGTCGGCCAGCTTGACCAGCAGCACCCGCACATCGCGCGACACGGCGAGCAGGAACTTGCGCAGGTTTTCCGCCTGCGCCGCCTCGCGCGAGATCAGGTCGAGGCGGCGGATCTTGGTCAGCCCCTCGACCAGCTCGGCCACCTGGGAGCCGAAGAGCCTTTCTATCTCCTCCAGCGTGGTCTCGGTGTCCTCGACCACGTCATGGAGCAGCGCCGTGGCTATGGTGGCGTCATCGAGGCGCAACTCGGTGAGGATGCCGGCCACCGCCACCGGATGCGAGAAATAGGGATCGCCGGAGGCGCGCTTCTGGTCCTTGTGGGCCATCATGGCATAGACGTAGGCGCGGTTTATCAGGTCCTCGTCGGCATCGGGATTATAGGCGCGCACCTGCTCCACCAGTTCATACTGGCGCATGATGGGCCGCCCCTGCTGGCGGTTGGCGGCGATTGTCGGAGAATCCTGCATGCCTCTTAATTGGATCAAGCCGGCGGCGTTCTCAAGGGCGGATGACAAAAAACCGGCCCCCGCGAGGGCCGGTTCGGCGAAAAGTATCCATGCGGGCCGGCGGCCCATCAAAATCCCGAGCGCTGGGAGCCGGGGCTCTCCGCCGGCGGCAGGCCCTCGAGGCCGCGCAGCAGCTCTTCCTCGGTCATGCGCTCGCCCTCTTCTTCCGGCGCGGCGGCGGTTTCTTCCGGCGCCGGCGGCGACAGCAGCGGCGCCTCGGTGACTTCCGGCTCGTCCACCTCCACGTGCTTCTGCATGGAATGGATGAGCTGTTCTTCCAGGTCGTCGGTGCTGATGGTGCTGTCGGCGATCTCGCGCAACGCCACCACCGAGTTCTTGTCGTTGTCGCGCTCCACCGTCAGCGGCGCGCCCTGGGCGATCTGGCGGGCCCGGAAGGCGGCCAGCAGCACCAGCTCGAATCGATTGGGAACCTTTTCAATGCAGTCTTCGACCGTAACACGCGCCATTGGCTGTCATCTCCCGGAGAACGATGTGAACTTAATAAAGGGGTGCCCGTATCATTTAATCGCAGGCACAAAATGGCCGCCGGTCACCCGGCAGCCATGCTGGTTGATTCATGGATAGCCAACAGGGCCCCGGTGAATCAAGCAAAATCGCCCCCCGCGGGGCATTTTTCCCGCTCACCCGCCGTCATTGCCGTGAACGATCTCGCCCATGGCTCCGACCAGGGGCTCCCATTCCAGCTCCTCCAGCGGGATGATGCGCACATCGAGCACCGCCGCCTTGCCCATTAGCGCCATGTAGCGCGGCTGGGCGCGCACCTCGTCTATGAGGTCGGTGGTCACCAGTATGCCCACCCTCTCGCCCTCGCGGCCGAAGTGGTCGCACAGGTTGTCGGCCTCGTGCAGGGCATCCATGAGGCGGCTGCGGTGCTTGCGGTTGTCGGAATTGAATTCCGATTGCAGCGCCTTGCAGGAGACGAAGCCCAGCCGCTCGTCCTTGCGCACTATGACATCGATTTCGTTCTCGCCGTAATATTCGCCGATACGCCAGCCCAGCACCTGCGAGAATATGGCCTCGTCGGCCCCCGCCTCAATGGCCGCCAGCCAGGCCAGTTCCTCCAGCCAGCCGCCGGAGAGAAAACGCTTAACCGAGGCATCATGAGCCAGGTAGCGGCCGTCTTCCTCGATCAGCATGCCATGGGAGAGCAGGTGCTCGGTGATCGTCCCGGTCTCATCGGCGCGCGCCTGTTCGACGGCGATGCCGGAGCGCGTCAGCAGGGCGTCGCGCAATGGCTCGAAGGTGGTGTAATTGTGCTCTATGACCTTGAGCAGGTCTTCCCGTTGCCGGGCCAGTTTTTCATCGCCCGGCTTGCCCTTGAGAAATGCCCCTCTCCCCTCAAGGATCCCCGCTATGCTTTTCGGGTCCGCCATGAAGCGGGAAACTACTACCCAAAGTGGGACATTTTCAAGGAAAAACGCCGGGTTATCCAACCCGGCGCTTCCTTGCCGATGAGCAGTTGGCGGCTGCCCGTCAGTCGAGCGGTTTTTTCAGGGTGAAGGCCCCGCGCAGCTCGCCGAGCTTGAAGCCGGTGGCCTTGTCCTCGGGATAGTGCCTGGCGATGGCCTCCAGCACCTCCTTCTTGACATTGCCGCCGTGGCAATTGAGGCACGGCTTGCCGACGGGGATGGCCTTCATGAAGCGGAACACCTTCTTGCCGTCCATGTCGACGACCTCGGCCCTGGCCAGGGTCTTCGGGTCGGCCCCGGAGGCGATCTTCTTGGCGAACATCTCCATGGTGGCCTTCTCCCAGGCGTCGGGAGCGTTCTTCGGGTTGCGCAGCTTCAGCGCCGTGCGCCCCACCTTCCAGCCGTTGGCGGAATGCTTGGCGGTGATCTCGGAGGCCTTCTTGCTGCACACCTCGACGGCGTTGAGCGGCCCGCCCTTCTTCATGGCCGGCACCAGGGTGCCCTTGAGCTCCTTCATGAAGCCCATGACGATGCCCTTGGCCTCGGCGGAGAGCGCCTTGACGTCGGCCTCGGCGGCCAGCGCCGCCGGAGCAGTCAGCATGGCGGCGGCCACGGCGGGAAGAATGATCTTTCTCATGCTCGTTCCCTTTCGATTCCATTCATCTTCGGCTTGCAACCGAATGGCCACCACCTATATCGCAAAACAGACGGGATTTTGAGTCCCTTCCGCGGGAATGTGAAAAAGCCCGGAACAAACAGGTGCGACAATTTGTCAAGAGATTTTCACGCCGAGGGGGTGGACATGTATCCCGTTTTGCTCATATTAAAATCATTCTAATTTGCAGACAGCAACCGGCTGCCCTTGCCACGAGGCAAACCAGCCTTCCGCAAGACAAGCAGTCCAGAACCATGAAAAGAGGAAAACAGCCATGACCGACAACGCAGTTGAAACCACCGAGACCTTCTCCGTGCCGCGCCTCAACGAGCCGGCCCCCGATTTCGAGGCCCCGACCACCCACGGCGTCAAGAGGCTCTCCGACTATCGCGGCAAGTGGCTGGTGCTGTTCTCGCACCCGGCCGACTTCACTCCGGTGTGCACCACCGAGTTCATCGCCTTCGCCCGCCGCGCCGATGACTTCGCCGCCATCAACACCGAGCTGATGGGCCTGTCCATCGATTCCACCTTCTCCCACATCGCCTGGGAGCGCAACATCGAGGACAAGTTCGGCGTCAAGATCCCCTTCCCCATCATCGCCGACCTGAAGATGGACGTGGCCCGCAAGTATGGCATGATCCATCCCGGCGCGGCTGACACCTCGGCGGTGCGCGCCACCTTCGTCATCGACCCGGAGGGCATCCTGCGCGCCATGATCTACTACCCGATGACCAATGGCCGCTCGATCGACGAGATCCTGCGCCTGGTCAAGGCCCTGCAGACCTCCGACGAACACGGCGTGGCCACGCCGGAGAACTGGCAGCCCGGCGACAAGGTGATCGTGCCGCCGCCGGCCACCATCGACGAGGCCGAGGAGCGCCTCACCATGTCCGGCGCCGAGGTCACCGACTGGTATTTCGTCAAGAAGGATATCTGACCCCCTCGAAGGCTTGAAATCCCTCCCCTCCCCTCAAAGCCTTCGAAAAAGGCCCGCCGGGCGCTCCCGGCGGGCCTTGCTTTCTCCGGAACAGTCAACCTCATTTACGCGTCCGGACTCTTCTTCTCACACTGCTGGCTGCTCTGTAATATCTGCCAATGGGACGCAGTTCTTCGCGCACGCGTGTCCGCACATTGACGATTCTTCTTATCGGATTTCTCTTGTTGATGCTCCGGGAAATATGCCTCCTCCTGTTGTCAATCCACCTCCTGACGTTTCTCCGCACCACCGGTGCAACTCCGCCCCACAGGATGCCATTACGCCTGATGGCGCGCCCCACATCACGAGCAGTATGAATACGTTCAGAGGCTTTCACCGCCCGGTTATACTCTCTGATGAGGCGTTGCCCACGATGGCTTCTCAGAAAGTCCGATATTCGCCCGCCGGCTTTTATTTTTATGTATTCGATGGCGATAGCCTTTATGATCCGCCAAGGTTGGCGCCGATGTCGACGCCATTCGACACGGCGTCTTTGCCATGCCTTGTAATCCTCATAACTGGCTTCCGGATGAGCGGGACGATATATGCGCACCCAAACGCTGTAATCACGCCGGTGCCTGCGTCCTCTATCCCTGATATAGCGCTCGAAACGGCGATGAATTTCAGAATCGGGCGGCACAAATTGGGGAGAAGACAATGTGACTATGCCATCCCCTTCCTCTCCAATGATACCGCCATGTCGATGGTGAGACTCGTCCCCCGGGGGCCAACCTCCGCCCCCACCATGGGCTGTCCCAGGGAGAGAAAACAGCAGCCCGCCTACTATCAAGCTGGCAGACAGTATTGTGGATAGTTTGTATGGATGATCAAGCATCATTTCACCCTCCAACCGGGACCTGAAGGGCGAAGGAGCGCTTCCTGCCCTTACAGGCATGGATGCACCCTCTCTTTTTAATTATACCATAAATATATAATTGATGCAACCGTAGCGAGAATATTATCAATTGCTAACTGTAATAAAGGCCCGCCGGCATTCCCCTCGCCGGCGGGCCTTGCTCGTTTCATGACTGTAGGCATTCGAGCCGCGGCGGCATGTCATTTACTTACTCTGCGGCTTTTTGCGCTCCCTACTTTTTCTTCTTCTCCTTCTTTCCGCTTGCCGCGCCGGACGTTCCTGAGGCGGCCTTGTCTTCCCTGGCCTCCTCCTTGCCACTTTCCCCGGCCTTCCCTTCCGCCTGCTTCTGCTCTTCCTCCCTGGCCGGTTCCTTCTCCCTCGCCTCCTTGCATTCGCGGAAGGCCAGCACCTGGCAGTTGTCGCAGCAGCCGCGGCGGCGCAGCAGGCGTTGCAGGGTGATCAGGGCTTCCTTCTTGTCGTCGAAGAAATGGGAATTGCCGATCTCGTTGATGAGATGGGTGCGCGAGATGGACTGGTAGACCTGCGGCTTGAGGCAGGCGAAATACAGCCCGCCGCCCTTGGCCTCCAGCCGCTGGGCCTCGTGCAGCAGCATCTCGGCCCCCGTCAGGTCGATGAGGTTGATGCCCTCGCCGATGATGAGGATGTCATAAATGCCTTCCTGCTCGGTGATCTTGTGGATCTTGCTCTGGATGTGATTGACCGAGCCGAAATAGATCGACATGTCGACCCGCAGGATCTTCAGCTTGGGGCATTCCGCCAGCGGCTTGGTCTCGACGTCGGTGAGGGTGTGCTTGTTGTAGCGGCGGTCGAGATCGGGAGCCAGGGTTATGATCTCGGGCGTCGAGGTGCGGGCCAGGAAGATGACCAGCGACAGCAGCACGCCCAGGTAGATGGCGAACTCCAGCTCGAGGAACAAGGTGGCGAAGAAGGTGGTCAGCAGGATCGCCGTCTCGGCGGCGCTGCTCTCGATGATGTGCTTTATCTGGCCGATGTCTATGAGGTTCCAGGCCACCAGCATGATGACCCCGCCCATGGCGGCGATCGGCAGGTAGGTGGACAGCGGCGCGATGAGCAGCACGATGCCCATGAGGATGACGGCGGCGAAAATGGCCGACATGGGGGTGCGGGCCCCGGAGGCATAGTTTATCCCCGAGCGGGTGAACGAGCCGGAGCCGGCATAGGAGGAGAAGAAGCTGCCCACCATGTTGGACAGTCCCTGGCCGATGAACTCCTGGTTGCCGTCGATGCGCTGGTGGGACTTGGATGCGATGGAGCGGGCTATGGACACCGCCTCGATGAGCCCCAACAGGGCGATGGCGAAGGATTCCGGGGCCAGCATGCGCATGGTGGCGTAGGAGAAATCGGGGCTGGAGGGCGGCGGCAGGTGGGCCGGGATGCGCGAGACGAACTTCACCCCGTGCTCGGCCCCGCCCATCATCAGGGCGAACAGCGAGCCGCCTATGAGGGCTATCAGCAGATGCGGCGCCTTGGGCCATCTCTTCTTGATCAGCAGGGCGATGATGAAGGTCATGGCGGCGATGGCCAGTATGTAGAGGTTGGTCTCGCCAAGGCGGCGGAAGAGTTCCATCCACGTATGCAGGAAGCTCTCGCCGCGCTCCATGTGAATGCCCAGCACGTTCTTCATCTGCGAGGTGGCGATGAGGATGGCGGCGCCCGCCGTGAAGCCCACCACCACGGTGTGGGAGACGAAGTTGACCAGCACTCCCATGCGCGCCACCCCGAGCAGGAACTGGTATAGCCCCGCTATGAATGTCATGGTCAGGGCGAGGGTTATGAATTCCTGGGTGAATGGCTCCGCGTGATGGCTGGCGGCGGAGAAGACGACGATGGAAATGGCCGTCGTCGGCCCCGAGATGAGGTGCATGGAGGAGCCGAAGAGAGCCGCTATTATGGGGGTGACCATGGCCGTGTAGAGGCCGTATTCCGGCGGCAGGCCGGCGATCATGGCGAAGGCCACGCCCTGCGGCAGGACTATGACGGCGCCGGTTATCCCGGCCATGAAGTCGGCCCTGAGGGTCTCGGCGTCGAGCTTTCGCATCCACCTGAGGAATGGGAAGATGTTCTCCGCCCTGATGTTCTTCACCAGCGCGCGCAGCCTGGCGGCGTAGATTTCCGATATGCTCATGCCTTGTCGTTCCGCTTGCGGCGTAAAAACCGATAACGCCGTGACCGGCGCGGGCCATGGCGGTATGGGTTCAAACGCGGTCATCATCCGGGGGCGGCTGCGTCGCGGCCCCCGCTGAACCCGTCGGGATCAGGTAGTTCGCTGTCTCGGCGGAAGGGAATGCCCCGGAGACTGATGCCCGGGGCATTTGCTCCCTAAACTTTTTTGGCGCCGGTTGCAAGACCTCGCGAAATTTCCGCATGCCGGCCGCGACGGGCAGTCCGCCTATTCCAGCTCCATGATGAGGTCCTTGGCGTCCACCTGCTGGCCGGGGGAAACGACCAGGCGCGCCACCTTGCCGTCGGTATCGGCGTGGATGGCGGTTTCCATCTTCATGGCCTCCAGGGTGCAAAGCACGTCGCCGGCGGAGACCCGTTGCCCCTCCTCGACGGCGATGGTGGAGACCATGCCGGGCATGGGCGCGCCGACGTGTTTCGGGTTGGCCGGGTCGGCCTTGGGGTGCTTGCGCTCGTGGGCCTCCGAGGCATGCACGGCCACGGTGACGATGCGCGGCGTGCCGTTCAGCTCGAAGAACACCTTGCGGTAGCCCTCGTCGTCCTCCTCGCCGATGGTCAGCATGCGGATATGCGGCATCTTGCCCTTCTCCAGCTCGATGGAGATCTCCTCGCCGGGCTCCATGCCGTAGAAATAGTTCCACGTCGGCAACACGTGAACCGGCCCGTATTGCCCGCGCTTGTCGGCATATTCGGTGAACACCTTTGGATACATGAGGTATGAGAACAGCTCTTCCTCGCTGATCCCGCGGCCCACCGCCTCTTCCGCCTTCTTCTTCTCGGCCTCCAGGTCGGCGGGCGGCAGCTCGGCCCCGGGGCGGGAGGTCATGGGCTTTTCGCCCTTTAGGATCTTCTTCCGCAGCTCCTTCGGCCAGCCGCCGGGCGGCTGCCCCAGCTCGCCGCGGAACATGGCCACCACCGATTCGGGGAAGGCTATCTCCTTGTCCGGGTCGAGCACGTCTTGCGGCGTGAGCCCGGCGGAAACCATCATCAGCGCCATGTCGCCCACCACCTTGGAAGACGGCGTCACCTTCACGATGTCGCCGAACATGTGGTTGACCGCCGCGTACATCCTGGCCACTTCCGGCCAGCGGTCGGACAGGCCCAGGGCGCGCGCCTGCTCCTTTAGGTTGGTGAACTGGCCGCCGGGCATCTCGTGCAGGTAGACCTCCGAGGCCGGGGCCTTCAGGTCGGCCTCGAAGGCCGCGTAACGGGTGCGCACCGCGCCCCAGTAGTCGGATATCTCGCGGATGGTCTCGCCGTCCAGGCCGGTGTCGCGCTCGCTGTTGCGCAGCCCCTCCACTATCGAGCCGAGGCACGGCTGCGAGGTCAGCCCCGACACCGCGTCCATGGCCGCGTCGGCCACGTCCACTCCCGCCTCCGCCGCCGCCATGACGGTGGCCGCCGATATGCCGGAGGTGTCATGGGTGTGGAAATGCATCGGCAGGCCGGTTTCCTCCTTCAGCGCCCTGACCAGTATTTTCGCCGCCGGCGGCTTGAGCAGCCCGGCCATGTCCTTGATGCCGAGGATATGGGTGCCCGCCGCCTTCAGCTCGCGCGCCATCTTCACGTAATAGTCGAGGTCATACTTGGGCCGCTTCGGATCCAGTATGTCGCCGGTGTAGCAGACCACCGCCTCGCAGATCTTGCCGGTTTCCAGCACCTCCTCGATGGAAACCTTCATGTTCTCCACCCAGTTGAGGCTGTCGAACACGCGGAACACGTCCATGCCGCTTTGCGCCGCGCGGCGCACGAAGCCGCGCACCACGTTGTCGGGGTAGCTGGCGTAGCCCACCGCGTTGGAGCCGCGCAGCAGCATTTGCAGCAGCATGTTGGGCATGGCCTCGCGCAGCAGCCGCAGGCGCTCCCACGGGCACTCGTTGAGGAAACGCATGGCCACGTCGAATGTCGCCCCGCCCCAGCATTCCATGGAGAACAGCCCCGGCATGCGGTGCGCGTAGGTTCGCGCCACCGCCACCAGGTCATGGGTGCGGAAGCGCGTGGCCAGCAGCGACTGGTGGGCGTCGCGCATCGAGGTGTCGGTGATGAGCAGGCGCTTCTGCTCGAGCAGCCATTGCGCCACCGCTTCCGGCCCCCGGGTGTCCAGTATGTGCTTGGCCGTGCCCTCCATGGGCGGCTCCCCGGCGGGATGATCAGGCACCTTGATGAGCGGCAGGTGGGTTGGTTTCGGGCGCCCCTCCACCTCCTTGTTGCCGTTGACCGTGACATCGGCCAGGAAGCGCAGGATCCTCGCCGCGCGCGCCCGCATGGGCGGGATCTCGAACAGCTCCGGCGTCTCGTCGATGAAGCGGGTGGTGTAGTCGGCGGCGCGGAAGCGCGGATGGCCCAGCAGGTTGAGCAGGAAGGGTATGTTGTTGGCCACGCCGCGGATGCGGAATTCGCGCAGGCCCCGCCGCATGCGGTCTATTGCCTCTTCCGGCTGCGGCGCCCAGGCGGTTATCTTGACCAGCAGGGAGTCGTAATAGCGGGTTATCACCGCGCCGTTGTAGGCATTGCCGCCGTCGAGGCGGATGCCGTGGCCGGAGGCCGAGCGATAGGCGGTGAGCCGCCCGTAGTCGGGGACGAAGTTGTTGAGCGGATCCTCGGTGGTCACCCGGCATTGCAGGGCGTGTCCGAACAGGCGGATTTCCTCCTGCGGCGGCACGAAGCTCTCGCGCACGTCGCCGATGCGCGCCCCCTCGGCTATGCGTATCTGGGCCTTGACGATGTCTATGCCGGTCACTTCCTCGCTGACCGTGTGCTCCACCTGGATGCGCGGGTTGACCTCGATGAAGTAGAACTCGCCGCTTTCGGAATCCATCAGGAACTCGACGGTTCCGGCATTCACGTAACCGGCCTCGCGGCCCAGCCGGAGAGCAGCCTCGCACACTTCCCGGCGCTGTTCGTCGTCGAGGTATGGGGCCGGCGCGCGCTCCACCACCTTCTGGTTGCGCCGCTGCACCGAGCAGTCGCGCTCGAACAGGTGAACGAGGTTGCCGTGGGTATCGCCGAGCAGTTGCACCTCCACGTGGCGCGCCTTCTCCACCAGCTTCTCCAGGTAGACCTCGTCGTTGCCGAAGGCATTGAGGGCCTCGCGGCGGCCTTCCAGCACGTTGGCCTCCAGCTCGCCGGGATCGCGGATGACGCGCATGCCGCGCCCGCCGCCACCCCAGCTCGCCTTGAGCATCAGCGGGTAGCCCACCCTTTCGGCCAGCTTCCGCACCTCGTCCATGTCCTCCGGCAGCGGCTCGGTGGCCGGCATCACCGGGGTTCCGGCGGCCACCGCGAGATTGCGCGCCGACACCTTGTTGCCCAGCGAGCGCATGACCTCCGGCGGCGGGCCGATCCAGGTCAGTCCGGCATTTATCACCGCCTCGGCGAATTCCGGGTTCTCGGACAGGAAGCCATAACCGGGATGCACCGCGTCGGCCCCCGACTCCACGGCCACCTCGAGGATGCTGTCGATGTCGAGATAGGCCTTCACCGGCCCCAGCCCGTGGCCCACCACGTAGGCCTCGTCGGCCTTGAAGCGGTGCAGCGACAGCATGTCCTCGTCGGCGTATATGGCCACCGTGCGTATGCCCAGCTCGTTGGCGGCGCGCATCACGCGGATGGCGATCTCGCTGCGGTTGGCCACCAGCAGCTTGTTTATCTTGCGATTGGCGCTCACGGGTCTAGTGTTCCTCGTCTGGCGCGGGCAAATCCCGCCATGGCTTGTATCCGGCGCATGACATATATCATTTTCGGCAAGCGAGCCAGAGGGCAGCGCCGCGCCACGCGTGAAAAAACGGCCACCGGCCCTTATTGGCTGTCAGAAGCGCGTTCAGATGTGAATTGCCCTGCCCCAGGCGGAGAGCACCGATTCATGCATGGCCTCCGACAGGGTCGGATGGGGGAAGACGGCGTGCATCAGCTCTTCCTCGGTGGTCTCCAGCTTCATGGCGATGACGAAGCCCTGTATCATCTCGGTAACCTCCGGCCCCGCCATGTGCGCCCCCACTAGCTGGCCGCTTTCGGCGTCGAAAATGGTCTTGACCAGCCCCGCGTCATCGCCCAGGGCGATGGCCTTGCCGTTGGCGATGAAGGGAAAGCGCCCGACGCGCACCTTCAGCCCGCGCTCCCTGGCCTCCTCTTCCGTCAGCCCCACCGAGGCCACCTGCGGGTGGCAATAAGTGCAGCCCGGTATCTGCTCCCTGTTCACCGGGTGGACGTTCTCCACCCCGGCTATCTTCTCCACGCAGACGATCCCCTCGTGCTCGGCCTTGTGGGCCAGCATGGGCGGGCCCGCCACGTCGCCTATGGCATAAACCCCGGCGGCGGAGGTGCGCATGTATTCATCCACCGCGATGACGCCGTTCTTCACCGCCACCCCGGCCTCCTCGAGCCCGATGTCCTCGACATTGGCCACCACGCCGACCGCCGAAAGCAGCCGCTCGACGGTTATCTCGCTTGCCTCCCCGTCGGGCCCCTTGATGCGGGCGGACAGCGTCTCGCGGCCCTTTTCGATCTTTTCCACCGTGGAGCCGGTGAGGACGCGGATGCCCGCTTTCTCCAGCCGCCCGGCGACGAAGGAGGCTATCTCGGCGTCTTCCGCCGGCAATATGCGCCCGGCCAGCTCGACGATGGTCACCTCGACGCCCAGCGCGTGATAGAAGCTGGCGAATTCCACCCCGATGGCCCCGGAGCCCACGACCAGCAGCGAAGTGGGCAGCCGCCCCGGATCGAGGGCGTCGAAATAGTTCCACACCAGCTTGCCGTCGCGCTCCAGTCCCGGCAGCTGGCGCGGGCGGGCCCCGGTGGCCACGATGATGTGACGGGCCGAATAAGCGCCCGCGTCCTTGCCGGAAACCTCCATGCGCCCGCCGCCCAGCAGCTTGCCGCGCCCCTCGATGACCCGCACCTTGTTCTTCTTCAGAAGGTGCGCCACCCCCTTGCTGAGGCGCTGCGAGACGGCGCGCGAGCGCTTGATGACGGCGGCGAAGTCGAAGCTCGCGCCGGAAGCCGCCAGCCCGTAGTCCGATGCGTGGCGCATCAGCTCCAGCACTTCCGCCGAGCGCAGCAGCGCCTTGGTGGGAATGCACCCCCAGTTGAGGCAGATGCCCCCTAAGTGCCTCTCCTCGACGACCGCCACCTTCATGCCCAGCTGGGCGGCGCGAATGGCCGCCACGTAACCACCCGGCCCGGCCCCCAGCACTATAAGGTCGAAGGACGTTTGCATGTCAGATTGCCTTCCCTTGGGATGGATGTTGGATTTGCCTTGCCTGCCTTGCCTGCCCTGCCCCGTCACGCCAGCATGAGGGCCGGTTCCTCCACCAGTTGGCGGAAGGCGGACAGCAGTTGCGCGCCCAGCGCGCCATCGACGGCGCGGTGATCGACCGACAGGGTAACCGTCATCATGGTGCGCACCTTGACCTCGCCCCCTTCCACCACCGGGCGCGGCTCGCCCTTGCCCACCGCGAGGATGGTCGATTGCGGCGGGTTGATGACGGCGGCGAATTGCTGCACGCCATACATGCCGAGGTTGGATATGGAGGTGGCGCCGCCGGTGTATTCCTCCGGCGCGAGCTTGCGCTCCCTGGCGCGCGCCGCCAGTTCCTTCATCTCCGCCGATATGGCCGACAGGCTCTTGCCCTCCGCGCCGCGGATGACCGGCGTTATCAGGCCGCCGTCGATGGCCACCGCCACCGCCACGTCGGCGCGCTT
>CAZXTT010000264.1:0-7537 GCA_964643775.1 uncultured Rhizobiaceae bacterium
CCATGCCCTATGTAGTCAAAAGGCGAATTGCCCACCATGCGCCTGTGTCTCTATTGTCCGCTGTGCGGAAATAATCAACGAAACCCGCAGACAGGGAAGGCCGATATCGCGCGGAGACTCGAAATTCCGTGAGCCCGCCGCTGGATATTCCTCTCCCTGTTTTTCGCTGACTTCAGGATTCAAGAGGGAGAATTACATGAGTAACGACAAGAACCTCGTCACCCGCCGCAGGCTCATCAAGGGCGCTGCCGCCGGTGCCGCTGCCGCCGTGGCGCTGCCGCGCATGCATTTCATCAAGGACGCCCACGCCGAGAATTACTGCAACATGCCCAAGGGCAAGGAAGTGGTGCTCGGCTTCAACGTGCCGCAGACCGGCCCCTACGCCGACGAGGGGGCCGACGAGCTGCGCGCCTTCAAGCTGGCGGTCAAGCACCTCAACGGCGAGGGTGACGGCGGCATGCTCAACACCTTCAAGCCCAAGACCCTCAAGGGCAACGGCATCCTCGGCAAGAAGGTGGCCTACGTCACCGGCGACACCCAGACCAAGTCGGACGCCGCCCGCGCCTCCGCCAAGCGCATGATCGAGAAGGACAAGGCGCTGATGATCTCCGGCGGCTCGTCGTCGGGCGTGGCCATCGCCGTGCAGTCGCTGTGCCAGGACGCCGGCGTCATCTTCATGGCCGGCCTCACCCACTCCAACGACACCACCGGCAAGGACAAGCGCAAGCATGGCTTCCGGCATTTCTTCAATGCCTACATGTCCGGCGCGGCGCTCGCCCCGGTGCTGGCCAAGGCCTATGGCAAGGACCGCAAGGCCTATCACCTGACCGCCGACTACACCTGGGGCTGGACCCAGGAAGAGTCCATGAAGCAGTTCACCGAGGCCCAGGGCTGGAAGACCGTCAAGGCCGTGCGCACGCCGCTCGGCGCGGGTGACTTCTCGCAGTACCTGACCCCGGTGCTCAACTCCGGCGCCGACGTGCTGATCCTCAACCACTACGGCAAGGACATGGTCAACTCCCTGACCCAGGCGGTGCAGTTCGGCATGCGCGACAAGATGGTCAACGGCAAGAAGTTCGAGATCGTCGTGCCGCTGTTCTCGCGCCTCATGGCGCAGGGCGCCGGTGACGCCATCAAGGGCATCTACGGCTCCACCAACTGGAACTGGAAGCTGCAGGACGAGGGTTCCAAGGCCTTCGTCAAGTCCTTCGGCAAGGAATACGGCTTCCCGCCCTCGCAGGCGGCCCATACCTGCTACGTGCAGACGCTGCTTTACGCCAATGCCTGCGAGATGGCCGGCACCTTCTCGCCCGCCGGCGTGATCAAGGCGCTCGAGGGCTTCAAGTTCGACGGCCTGGGCAACGGCCCGACCGAATACCGCGCCGCCGATCACCAGTGCTTCAAGGACGTGCTGGTGGTGAAGGGCAACGAGAAGCCGCAGTCCAAGTTCGACCTGCTCGAGGTGGTGGAGCTGACCCCGCGCTCGAAGGTCGAATACGACCCCAAGATCTTCGGCGGCAACCTCGGCCCGGTCAACACCAAGCCTTGCTGAGCATGGGCCATGCATGAAATCTCCGGCCATCCCGCGCCAGCGGGATGGCTGGGGAATGTCGGCTATTTCTCTTTGACAATTAACGCGATCTCCGCTTCATCAAGGGCAGTGAGGCAGTCGTCGGCAGCGCCCGCCGGCGGCGGTGACGCGGAGAACGGGAGAATTATTTCAGCACGGGATTGAAGGCCGCCACCGGCCTTTTCCGGGGGAGTTCCCAAAGAACGGCGCGGAAGCTTCGAGGGGAAGTTTCCGTTCCTTCAACGGAAGCCTGAGGGGTTGCGAAACACAAATGGACGCCATTCTGCTTCAGCTTCTCAATGGCCTCGACAAGGGCGGCGCATACGCGCTCATCGCCCTTGGCCTGACGCTCGCCTTCGGCACCCTGGGGGTGGTCAACTTCGCCCACGGCGCGCTGTTCATGCTCGGGGCCTTCACCGCCGTGGCCTTCAACAAGCTGCTGACCATAGAGAAGGTGGTGCTCGACCCCACCCAGAAGACGCCGTGGGGCACGCCGCTGGAGGTGCGCACCCCCTACGTCGAGGCCTGGCTGGGCGATTTCGGCAAGTTCCTCGTCGAATGGTCGGTGCCGGTTTCCATCATCGTGGTCATTCCGGTGATGATGCTCATAGGCGTCGTCATGGAGCGCGGCCTCATCCGCCATTTCTACCGCCGCCCCCATGCCGACCAGATCCTCGTCACCTTCGGGCTGGCCATCGTCCTGCAGGAGATCGTCAAGCACTTCTTCGGCGCCAACCCCATACCGCAGACGGCCCCCGCCATGTTCGCCGGTTCCGCCGACATCGGGGCCTTTCTCGGCCTTGGCGCGGGGGTCATCGTCTATCCATGGTGGCGTCTCATCTATTTCGCCTTTTCCGCCGTGGTCATAGCCGCCGTCTTCGCCTTCCTGCAACTGACCACCTTCGGCATGGTGGTGCGCGCCGGCATGCGCGACCGCGAGACGGTGGGGCTGCTGGGCATAAACATCCGCAAGCGCTTCACCCTGGTGTTCGGCATCGCCGCCGTCGTCGCCGGGCTGGCCGGGGCCATGTATACGCCCATCTATCCGCCCGACTATCACATCGGCATGGACTTCCTGGTGCTGTCGTTCGTCGTCGTGGTGGTCGGCGGCATGGGCTCGCTGGGCGGCGCGGTGCTGGCCGGCTTCCTGCTCGGCATACTGCAATCGTTCTCATCCATGAACGAGGTGAAGAACATCCTGCCCGGCATCGACCAGATAATCATCTACCTGGTGGCGATGGTGATCCTGCTGACCATGCCGCGCGGCCTCATGGGGCGCAAGGGCGTAATGGAGGATTAGAACGGCCATGTTCGGAAAAACCGCCAGACAGGACTGGATATTCTTCCTGCTCTTTTCGGCCTTCGTGCTGGCCATGCCCTTCATCATGGCCCCCATAGGCGCGGGCTATCCCGACCTGTTGCAGAAATTCGCCATCTACGGGCTGTTCGCCATCGGCTTCAACATCCTCTTCGGACTGACCGGCTACCTGTCGTTCGGCCACGCCGCCTTTCTCGGCATCGGCTCATACGCCGCGGTGTGGATGTTCAAGCTGCTGTCGATGAACATCGTGCCGGCGGTCATCGTCGCCATCGTCATAGCGGGGCTGTTCGCGCTGGCCATCGGCTATGTCAGCCTGCGCCGCTCCGGCATATATTTCTCCATCCTCACCCTGGCCTTCGCCCAGATGTCATACAACCTCGCCTATTCGGTGCTCACCCCGATCACCAATGGCGAAACCGGCCTGCAGGTGCGGCAACTGGCCAAGGGCGCGGTGACCTCCCTGCTCAACCAGGACATCCGCGTGATCGATTCCGCCCTCGGGGTGGTGGAAAACGGCGTGCCGACCACCAACCTGTTCGGCATCGAGATGAGCGGCTGGCCGGGCTTCTACTTCTGCGCCGCCATGCTGATACTGGGCTTCTTCATCGCCCAGAAGATCGCCCGCTCCAACTTCGGCATGATCCTGCGGGCCATCAAGTCGAACCAGAACCGCCTGAAATACACCGGCTTCAACACCCGCCCCTACCTGCTCGCCGCCTTCGTCATATCGGGCATGTACGCGGGGCTGGCCGGGGCGCTGCTGGCGGTCACCGACCCGCTGGCCGGGGCCGAGCGCATGCAGTGGACGGCCTCGGGCGAGGTGGTGCTGATGACCATCCTCGGCGGCGCGGGCACCCTGCTCGGCCCGGTGCTGGGAGCGGGAATGATCAAGTATTTCGAGAACATCTTCTCGGCCATCAACGAGAACGTCCTGCACGGCGTCTTCTCCTTCCTGCCCGACAGCATCGAGAACATCGTGGTCGGGGTGCTCTCCATGTTCACCGGCGACGGCTGGCACCTGACGCTGGGCACCCTGTTCATGCTCATAGTCATCTTCCTGCCCGGCGGCCTCATGGAGGGCTTCAACCGCCTGCTCGGCCTGTTCCGGCGCAAGAACGAACCGGCCCCCCAGGCCACCGGCAAGGGGGAGGAATGAGCCATGGCGGCAATTCTCAGCATCACCGACGTCAACAAGAGCTTCGGCGGCCTGCGCGCCCTGTGGGAGGTCAACCTCGAGGTCGAGGAAGGCACAGTGCATGCCATCATCGGCCCCAACGGGGCCGGCAAGTCCACCCTGCTCAACTGCCTCGTGGGGCGGCTCAAGCCCGATACCGGCACGGTCCTTTTCGACGGCCAGCCGGTGCTCGGCAAGCAGCCGCACGAGATCAACCAGATGGGCATTTCGCGCGTTTTCCAGACGCCGGAGATCTTCGAGGACCTGACCCTGCTCGACAACGTCGTCATCCCGGCCATGGCCAAGGCCGACGGCGCCTTCAGGCTGAGCCTGTGGCAGCGGGTGAGCGCCCGCAAGGAGCTGGTCGAGGAGGCCGAGCAGATCCTCGAGGACGTGGGGCTGGCCGACCAGCGTCACATGGTCTGCTCCTCCCTGTCGCGCGGCGACAAGCGGCGGCTGGAGATGGCCATGTGCCTGATACAGCGCCCGCGCCTGCTGCTGCTCGACGAGCCGACCGCCGGCATGTCGCGCGCCGACACCAACAACACCATCGACCTGCTGAAGAAGATAGGCGAGCGCGGCATCACCAAGATCATCATCGAGCATGACATGCACGTGGTCTTCTCGCTGGCCAGGCGCATATCGGTGCTGGCGCGCGGCACCTTCATAGCCGAGGGCACGCCGGAGGAGATCAAGGGAGATCCCAAGGTGCAGGAAGCCTATCTGGGAGGGGCGCACGAATGAGCGGCAAGAAATTCTTCTCCGCCCACGACCTGCACGCCTATTACGGCGAGAGCTACATCGTGCAGGGGGTCAACCTCGAGATCGAGGAGGGCGAAATCCTCGCCCTGCTGGGGCGCAACGGGGCCGGCAAGACCTCCACCCTGCGCACCATCGCCCGCCTCGCCGACCCGGAGCTGCGGAAGGGCGAAATCTGGCTAGACGGCCAGCCGCTGCACGAGATGGAGGCCTGGCAGGCGGCGCGCCTCGGCGTCGGGCTGGTGCCCGAGGACAGGCGCATCATCGGCGGCCTGTCGGTGGAGGAAAACCTCAAGCTGGCCCAGATAGCCCCCAGAAAGGGCTGGGACCTCCAGAAGATATACGACCATTTCCCGCGCCTGGCCGAGCGCCGCGACCAGGAGGGGGTGACCCTCTCCGGCGGCGAGCAGCAGATGCTGGCGGTGGCGCGCGCACTGGCCCGCGACGTGCGCTTCCTGCTGCTGGACGAGCCATACGAGGGGCTGGCCCCGGTCATCGTGCAGGAGATCGAGAAGATCGTCGCCGGCATCAAGGAGCTGGGCATAACCACCATACTGGTGGAACAGAACGCCCTGGCCGCCCTGCAACTGGCCGACCGCGCGGTGATCCTCGACATGGGCCAGATAGTCTTCGACGGCACGGCGAAAGAAGTGCTGGAAGACGAGGACCTGCGCCTGAAGTATCTGGCCATCTGACACCCGCCGCCCACAGCCGGAACACTTACCGGCCCGGAAAGCACCGGAATACCGACCGGCGGCCATCAGGCGCATTGCCGCCGCTCATTTGGTTTATGTTTTCTTAATTCCTGACCGCCACTATTTCGCCAACGCTGTGGATTATCCGGTCATGCCGAATCACTGGCGTGCATGCCGCTTCATCTGCATCACACCCGGCTTCAGGAGAAAATATCATGAGGATGAAGAAACCGGCCATCGTGGCCATGGCGCTGGTTATCGGCGCTTCCGCCGCTTCCGCCGCCACCTGCGGCAACACCGGCGCGGGGTTCGACCGCTGGTTGGCCCAGTTCAAGCGCCAGGCGGTGGCCCAGGGGATACCCGCCCGGGTGGTCAACTCGGCCCTTGGCGGGGTGCGCTATTCATCCTACGTCATCAAGCTCGACCGCAACCAGAAATCCTTCAAGCTGTCCTTCGACAAGTTCTGGCGGCTGCGCGTCAACAACGCCATGATCCGCAAGGGCAGGCGGCTGATCCAGCGCCACCGGCGGCTGTTCAACAGGATAGAGCGCGCCTACGGCGTGCCCGCCGAGGTGCTGACCGCCATCTGGGGGCTGGAGACCGGCTTTGGCCGCAACTCCGGCAAGATGCCGGTGTTTCGCTCGCTGGCCACCCTCGCCTATGACTGCCGCCGCTCGCAGTTCTTCACCCGCGAGCTCATGGCCGCCCTGCGCATAGTGGCGCGCGGCGACATGGCCCCGTCGCAGATGAGGGGCGCATGGGCCGGCGAGATCGGCCAGACGCAGTTCCTCGCTTCCAAGTACCTGGCGATGGCCGTCGATTTCGATGGCAATGGCCGCCGCGACCTCATCCACTCGGTGCCCGACGTGCTGGCCTCCACCGCCAACTTCCTGCGCGCCCACGGCTGGCGGCGCGGCCAGGGCTGGCAGCCGGGCAGCCACAACTACAACGTCATCAAGCAGTGGAACCGCGCCACCGTCTACCAGCAGACGATAGCCAGGATGGCCTCCATGCTGGCCAGCCGCTAGCAGCGCGTTGCGCCACGCAATAAACAGGCGTGGGCGCGATTAAAAATACTCATTGGCTGATGAGAAAGCGCCAATGGCGATTTCCCGCCGTTGGCGCTTCCTTGCAATTCGCGGGAAAAGCCCCGCTCAAAGCGGAATGCGCACCTCGGCGCGCAGGCCGCCCAGCGGTGAATCCTTCAGCTCTATGTCGCCGCCGTGATTGTGGACGATGTCGAGGGCGATGGACAGGCCGAGGCCGGTGCCCCCGGCGTCGAGGTTGCGCGCCTCGTCGAGCCGCACGAATGGCCTGAACACCCGCTCGCGCTCGTTCCTCGCTATGCCGGGGCCGTCGTCATCGACGGCTATGCGCAGGTAATCACCGTCGCGCCAGGCGCTGATGCGCATCCGGCTTTCGGCATGGCGGGCCGCGTTGGCCGCCAGGTTGGCCAGCGCGCGGCGCAGGGCGCGCGGCTTAACCGGGGCCGACAGGCGCAGCTCGCATTTCAGTTCCACCTGCTTGTCCTCGTGGCGCAGGGTATCGCGCACTTCCTCCACTATTTCGCAGATGTTCGCGCGGCTGGTCTTCTCGCCGTCATAGCCGCGCACGAAGTCGAGGTATCCCTCGAGCATCTTCTGCATCTCATCCACGTCGCGGCTCATGGCGGCTATTTCCTCCTTGTCGCCGTCGAGCATGGAAAGCTCCAGCCGGAAGCGCGTCAGGATGGTGCGCAGGTCGTGCGAGACACCGGCCAGCATGGCGGTGCGCTGCTCCACGTGGCGCTCTATGCGCCGCTTCATGTTGATGAAGGCCTCCGCCGCGGCGCGCACCTCAGCCGCCCCGCGCGGCTCGAAATCCTCCACGTCGCGCCCCTTGCCGAAGGCCTGCGCCGCCTCGGCCAGCCGCAGGATGGGCTTTATCTGCTTGTGCAGGAAGATGACCGCCAGCAGCAGCAGGAACAGGGTGGCGGCGGCCAGCCACATGAGGAATATATAGGTGGAAGAGGCATAGAC
>CAZXTT010000265.1:0-3227 GCA_964643775.1 uncultured Rhizobiaceae bacterium
AGCTCCATGTCCACGTTGCCGCCGCTCAGGATGACGCCGACGCGCTTGCCGCGCATTTTCTCGCGCTCGCTCATCAGGGCGGCCAGCGCCGCCGCGCCCGCGCCTTCGGCTATGTTGTGGGTGTCGGTGTAATAGGCGCGCATGGCGGCGGCTATTTCGCCGTCCGACACCTCCACGATGCGCTCCGCCCCCTTGCGGATGACCTCGAAGGCCTGCTCGTGGGGAATGCGCACCGCCATGCCATCGGCCAGCGTGTCGGCCGAGCTGGTAGACACCGGCTTTCCGGCCCGCCATGACAAGGCATAGGCATTGGCCCCCTTCGCCACCACGCCGACGATTTTCGTCTTCAGCCCCATCATGTCGCGCACCCCGATCAGCCCGCATATCCCCGAGCCCATGCCGATGGGCGCGTAAACCGTGTCCAGCTCCCCCGCCGCCTCGAACAGCTCCGCCCCATAGGTGGCCACCCCCTGCACCAGCTCCGCCGAGAAGGAGGCGATGAGATCGAGCCCGCGCTCCCCGGACAGGGCCACCGCGTGGTCGAGGGCCTCGTTGAAGTCGTTTCCATGCTCGATCAGCTCCGCCCCCAGCGCCCGCATGGCGGCGTTCTTCTCCACGCTGTTGCCCCTCGGCACGACGATGGTGGTGGCCACCCCGTGAAGCCGCGCCGCGAACGGCAGGCTCTGCCCGTGGTTGCCGCGCGTGGCGCTGATGATGCCATTGTTCAACCCGGCCCGCCTGCGCAGCGCCATCAGCACCAGCCCGCCACGCACCTTGAAGGCCCCGGTGGGCGTGTGGTTCTCGTGCTTCACCCACACCTCGGCGCCCAGGCGCTCCCCCAGCAGCGGCCACGGCGCCTGCAGCGTCGGCCCCATGGCCGCGTAAACGATCTCCCGCGCCCGCTCCAGCTCTTCCTTGTTGAACATGATCCCGTTTCCTCGCCTTGAATACACACGCCCACCCCGTCTGGGGAGCCTTGAAAGACAATAGTCAGCGGGCGGCGGCGGAAAACATAAATAATCTTCATGTGGCCGCTTACGGGCGATCCTCGCCGTGGGCATTCATGACCGTTAACCTCGTTCATGCACGCGATGTTGATATTTTCCCCCTATGGTTCCCGCCGGGGAAGCATCCGACAGGGGGAAATATCATGCCTGCCAACGAGATCGGGATCAGGGCGCGCCTCGCCGCCGTGGCCATCGCCATGGCCGCGAGCGCCGCGCCTGCTCATGCCGTCATGCCGGAATTCTATCTCGGCGTTAACGCCAGCCGCGCCAGCAGTTCCATCGACTCGTGGGAAACCGGCAGCCTGAAAAAGAGCTACGAGGACGCCACCTTCATGACCGGCGTTCATGCCGGCTTCGATGTCGGTGTGCTGGGCCTGTTCGTTGGCGTGGTGGGCGACTTTTCGCTGCGCCCGAATGCCTTTTCCGCCTGGCAGAAGGCAGCCCCCTCGGCGAGCCTCGAATACGGCCTGCGCAACAAGTGGCAGGCCACGCTGCGCGCCCGCGCGGGCGTGGATTTCGGCACCCTGCGCCCCTACCTGAGCGCCGGGCTGGCCGCCTCCGGCCTGTCATCCTACCGCCTGGACAAGGCGGCTGGCAGCCGCCTCTCGGCAAGCGAAACAAAGCTCGGCTTCACCGGCGGCGCGGGCCTCGAACTGGCCATAACGCCGGCGCTGCGCATCCATGCGGAGTATATCGGCTTCAACTTCCCGAAAACCAAATTCTCGGCCAGCAGCGCCAGCTGGAAGACGAAACTCACCGACCACCAGCTAAGACTGGGCGTCTCCTTCGTCCTCAACCCCTGAAGCTCACGAGAACCACTTGCGCCGAGCATGATGCTTCAGGCCTCGGTTATTTCCATATCAATGACACTTAATTTCCAAGCTTAACCATTTTTCATCTTATGAAGGTTGACTTTTTTGAGAAGAATGGGGCAGCATAATTTTCGTAAGAACGCGCCGATTTGATCCTCAGCTTGCAGGCGCTTGGAACAAATGTAGCTAAAGAGGGGTAATGACATGTACCGACGCGATTTTCTCCTTTCCCTGAGCAGTGCAGTTGCTATTTCGGGCATCACCTTGCCGAGGCCGAGCCCGGCAAAGGCGGCGCCCCGTCCGTTGCCGCGCTCATGGAGGCAGCCATGGCTGCACCATTCCTGTGGCGATTTGCGCCGCGATCTATACGGATTGAAATACAGCATGGTGCTGCTCTTCCTGCGCCGCCATGAAGAGCGTAGCGAGGCGGTGCTGGAGCACCTGTCGAAACAAAAGGACACGTGGCTGTTCGACAGATATTACTTCATACCCATCGACATGGATTCGAGCGCCACGATAATCGATTTCAAGGGCCGTGAGGTCACCATGCGCCAGCTCGCCGCCAACGTGGGCAGCATGGGCAAATGGCTGCGCGAGAAAAGCCCTGACGTGAAATACTCCTGGTGCGATCTCCCCGCCAGTTCTGGCGTTACGAAGCCTGCCACCGGCGTTATGGTGCATATGTCAAAGGAATTGGAGATTCTCTATCACACGCGCCACCTGACTTACCTCCTACGCCACGTCTCCATCGGCCGGCCCACTGAATTGGGTGATTTAATCGAGTGGCGTCCGCTGTTTATCGCTGGGGACAAATACATCACCCCGCCGCCGGATCTGGAGCATGGCGGTGGCCGTTCCCGCCCTGCGAAGGACGGCAAGGGCATTCGGAAACCACGGGTCCGGAAACCAGTCAGCCGCCAGAAAAGGCAACATCGAAACCGTCGCCAAATGAAAGCGGAAAACTCCACGAACCAGCCTTCTCGCCGTTTGACATGAACCTCCCACCTGCGTGAAACCTCCCCGCGGCAACCGGAGACCCCGGATGCGCCGCGGGGACACTGATCATGGTCTGGACTCAATAAATACCCCTTGGTCCACACCTGAACGTGGGCGTGGTCACCGGCGCATCCAGCAGCAATATTTTCCAGCCCTCCCACATAAGTTGGCACACCGGTTGACGCGGTGTACAATTATCATCACGAGTATTAAATACCCGATTCGCCCCTGCGGAAGCATTGGAACAATGCTCAACCAGGCAAGTATACGGCGATCAACCGTGTTTGTTATGCTTGGGTATGAGAGATACGCATTTGTATTTGGACCATGAAAATGCCCAAGCCAATCTAACGAAGTAGCGAACTTATGAAGCTATCTTGAAAATCCGAGGGAGAGAATGATGGTTGAATTT
>CAZXTT010000266.1:0-1796 GCA_964643775.1 uncultured Rhizobiaceae bacterium
CGTCCTCCTGCTGGCGCGAATAGGTGTTGAGCGAGGTGTTGACGAGGAACGACAGCGACTTGCTCAGCCACTCCATGCTCATCTTGCCGGCCAGCACCTCGCGCGAGAAGCGGTGCGCGTCGCGCGCCATGGCCTTCTTCTCCTGGGCCTCGATGACATGTCCCAGCGCGTTGTGGGCCATTTCGTGGGCCAGCACGGTGGCTATCTTTTCATCATCGCCCAGCAGCTCCACCATGCCGGTGGTGATGAACAGATGCCCGGCCCCGGTGGTGAAGGCATTGGCGCGCGGATCGGCTATCAGGTGCACCCGCCACTTGTCATGGCCGCTCTGCGGGTTGGCCCTGGCCAGCCTTTCCACGATTTTTTCCAGCCGCTTGCCGGTGGCCGCGTCATCGGCCAGCTTGACCTTGGCCAGCATCTCCCGCGCCAGCTTCTCGCCCAGCTGGTTCTGCGCGATCATCCGCCGCTGTTTTTCGCGCTCCGGGTGAAGCAGGCTCTCCAGCGGGCCGCCGCCGCTGTCCGGGGCTTCAGCCCTCGCCGGGGCGGGCGCGACGGAAGGCGCGGCGGCGGAAGACGCATCGGCCTGCCGCTGGCTGGCCGGAGTCCCGGAGGCGGCCTCAAGGTCAGGCTCCAGCCCATGACCGGCGCACGCCGAAAGCAACAGCGCCATGGCTGCCGCCACCGTCAAACGGTAACTGTCTGTGCGCCCAGGGATCATGTCAAGCCGCTCGTCAGCCCCTTCATCCGGGTTATTTTCGCGGCCATGATACTCCCTTGACGGCGCAAGCTCAATCGCCGTCGCATTTGCCTATGGCACCGTCACCTCCTGCTCAATGCTCCTTTCGCCGAGGGTGACGGTGATTTTCAGCTTTTCGCCCTTCAGCTCATCGAGCTTCTCTATCCCGTCCACCGGCAGGTAGTAGCTGGCCTTGCCATCGGCGGCCTCTATCAGGCGCGGGTGGCAGAAGTGGGCCAGCGGCGGCCCCTCCACGAACATGTCCACCCTGGCCGCCTCGTCCAGGCCCGCGAGCGCCTTGCCGCGCAGCTTCACCACCAGCTTGAAGGGGTGCTTGGCATCCCCCGCGCGCATGACGGCCGAGGAAATGCGCAATTCATCGCCGGCGGGCCCGGGCACCCGCGAGAGAAACTCCCTCACCAGCCCGTTTCCACCGCCGCTTCCCGTTGCCCCGGCGGGCAGCGTCAGGGCGACCTCGGCGCGCGCCGGGATGCATATCTCGTTGCACAGGGCGTAATCGAGCCGCAGCCGCAGCTCCACCGGCCGCCCCGGATCCACGGCCGCCACGCGCACCGGAAAGACGACCCGCCCCTTGTAGCCGATGGCCTCGCCGGCTTCCGGATCGGCATAACGCTTCGGCGCCGGCCACAGCACGCTGGCCGATTTCAGGTTGCGCGAGGCGGAAAAATCGAAAAGCGGCGGCTGACCGGCCTCCCCGGGCACCCGCCAATATGTCTTCCAGCCCTCGCCAAGCAATATCTCCACCCCGGCGAAGCGCTCCGCGCCGATCACCCCGCCATCGAGCAGCCGCACGGAAGAATGATCGAACCGCGCAACCTCCCCCGCCCCCACAAGACGCGGCAAGCCCCCCAGCACCAACAATACAAGCGCCAGCAAGGGCGCGCGCGAGAAACGAAAGACCATGACGAAAAGCCCAGGATGAATGAACACCCCGAAGATATACCCCACCCCCATCCCAATAACAGCCCCGCCGGGTTCACAATCCCGTCAGGAGGGAGGGAGGGAGATGCCTTTCCCTGCATGGTGAGAATTTTCATTC
>CAZXTT010000267.1:0-5954 GCA_964643775.1 uncultured Rhizobiaceae bacterium
GCGGCGCGCCGCTCATTGGGCTTCAGGCGCCGCGGCTCGGCCTCGCACAGGGCCACGAGCTGTTCCGGGGCCACCGCCGCGGAGGGGATGACGTCTTCCCATTTCAGCGCCTCGTCGGGCTGGAACCACTCGTAGAATTCCTCGTCGTCGTCATACACGGGGTCGAAGACCAGCGGGTCGGAGGGCAGCTTCTGGTCGGTGGAGAGGGCCTCGCGCGATTGTATCTCGCGGCGCTTGCGGGCCAGCTCGTCGGCGGCCTGGAAGAGCATGGAATAGAGCCAGGCGCGCGGGCTCATGCCGGCGGGCTTTTCGCCAAGGCGCTCGCGGGCGTGGATCACGGCCTCGCCCACCAGCTCTTCCGGCGTCATGTAGCGGGGCGGGAAGTCGCCGATGTTCTCGTAATAGGCTATCTCGTGGCGCGCCGCCTCGAGCAGGCCGGCCATCTGTTCCTTGACCAGCGCGTCGAATCCGTTGCCGTTGCCGGGGGTGTAGTCCTGCCTCATTTGCCTTGCTCCCTTCGGTTGCCCTTCATGACTTATCTGGGCGGCGGGGGGAGGGGTTTCAAGCGGGCGGGTGCCGGGCAGTGAAAAGCCGCCCACGGGTGGCTGGACAGTTGATGGCCGGGGCTTCATAAAGGGCGCTCACGGCAAGCGGAAAAACAAGGCAGGGAAGGGCTGCGGACATGGCGCTGATGGCCATAATATTCGATGTCGACGGCACGCTGGCGGAGACGGAAGAGGCGCACCGGCGGGCCTTCAACGAGACATTCGCCGAGTGGGGGCTCGACTGGCGCTGGAGCCGCGAGGATTACGCGCGCCTGCTCAAGGTCACCGGCGGCAAGGAGCGCATCCGTCATTTCATCGACAGCGCCAACCCTCCCGGCGGCGAGGAGATGATCGGGCGCATCGCGGAACTGCACGAGCGCAAGACGGCGCGTTACGGCGAGCTCATCGCCTCCGGCGAGGTGGCGCTGCGCCCCGGCGTGCGGCGGCTCATCGAGCAGGCGCGCTTCGACGGCATCAAGGTGGGGGTGGCGACCACCACCTCGACGCCCAATGTCGAGTCCCTCACGCGGGCCACCATGGGCAAGGCGGCGGCGGAGGTGTTCGACGCCATGGCCTGCGGCGAGGAGGTGGAGAAGAAGAAGCCGGCTCCCGATCTCTACCGGCTGGCGCTGGAGAAGCTGGAGGTGTATCCGGCGGAGGCGGTGGCCATCGAGGATTCGCGCAACGGGCTGGTATCGGCGCTGCGCGCCGGCATCGCCACGGTGATTACGCCGTCGGGATACACCATGGACGAGGACTTCACCGACGCCCTGGCGGTGGTCTCGCACCTCGGCGAGCCTGACGAGCCATACCGCCACATCGCGGGCTTCGGCTTCAGCGGCCGGATGATAACCACCGACATGCTGCGCCGCTGGCTGGGATAGATCACTTCCCGGCTTGCGGGCGGGCGGTGCTATCTCAATTGTCAGGAAGCATTCCGCCTGCGCCGGGTTTCCGGGTGGTATCGTGGGGTGAAAGCGGAAGGACTGGTAGGCGCACGGGGACTCGAACCCCGGACCCGCTGATTAAGAGTCAGCTGCTCTACCAACTGAGCTATGCGCCTTTGTCTTCGCTATCCCGGCTTCCCGGTATCTTGATGCCTTAATACCCTGAGGCCCCGGGTGCCTTGATGCCGTGTTGCCCGTGCCTTGGCCGGGCAGGGTGTCTGTATCAAAGGACTTGCGCTCTGGCAAGGGGCCTTGGGTGTATTTTCGCTTTCAATATGGGAAGCGGCGAGGTGATTTCCATTCCCATGGCCGGGCTTCCGTTGCCGGGGGGTTTCCGGCGATGCCGGATTTTTGCTTAAGGCATCGTTAACGTCCGGCGGACTATATTCAGCTGGCGCATGATGGGGAAGTTTCGAGGCGTGCGGGCCGCAACCAGCAGGTGAGCAAGGTGAACACAAGCGCTATAGCACTGGATTTGCAATCCGAGGCCAGCAAGGGGGTGGCGGAGGCCTTCCTGTTTGGCCGCTTCATGCTGCCCGATCATAGCGAACACAGTTGCCGGGTGCGCGAGATCACGCCGGATCACGTGGTTCTTTCTTCCGACGCGGTGGTGGAAGAGGGCATGCACGTGGTTGCCTATATCGACGAGATCGGGCGTGTCGATGGCGAGGTCGAAGCAGTCGATGGGGAGCGCTTCACCCTGCGCTTCCGCCAGACGGCGGGCCGCCGCGAGCGCATATTCCGCCGCCTCGAGTGGCTGCGCGACAAGATGCAGGGCAAGGTGTCGGACCAGCGCCGCCACGAGCGCTACAAGCCGCGCGACAGCAAATCGCGCATAGTCCTTCCCGATGGCCGTTCCTATCCATGCGAGGTGCTGGACATTTCCCTCTCCGGCGCATCCATCAAGACGGCCGTTCTGCCGGCGCTGGGCACCCACGTGATGCTGGGCAAGATGCATGGAAGGGTGGTGCGCTACCATGAGCACGGCATAGCGGTGGAATTCGTCCGCCTGCTCGATCACAACACCCTGCGCTCCCAGATCCGCCAGCCCGGCGAGTGATGCTTTCCGGCTTGCCGTCCACGATGGCAAGGCAGGCGCCCTCAAGAGCAGATTCCCAGGCCCTTCACGGGATGTTCATTTTGTTTCATTAAGAAGCACTGGAGATTCTTCCGGGGAGCGTCTGAATGACCGATAACGGATTGTCGATAATAGTGCTGGCGGCGGGCATGGGCACGCGCATGAAGTCGCGCCTGCCCAAGGTGCTGCACCGGGCCGCCGGGCGCACGCTGCTGGGGCATGTGCTGCACACGGCGCAAGAGCTCGGCGCGGCGCGCGTCGTCGTCGTCCATGGGCCGGGCGAGGAGGGAGAGGCCGTGGCGGCGGAAGCGCGCGCGGCCATGCCCGTCGTGGCGCTTGCCGGGCAGGAGCAGCGGCTGGGCACCGGACACGCCGTCATGCAGGCCATGCCGGAGCTGGAGGATTTCCACGGCACGGTGCTGGTGCTCTATGGTGATGTGCCGCTGATCCGCCCCGCGACACTGCAAGGGCTGCTGGAGCAGGTTTCCGCCCAAACACCGCTGGCGGTGATGGGCTTTATTGCCGAGGATCCGCATGGCTACGGGCGGCTGATCGTCGATGAATTCAGCGGCCATCTGGCCGCCATCCGCGAGGAGCGCGACGCGACGGACGAGGAGCGCCATATAGACCTGTGCAACTCCGGAATCATGGCCTTGCGCGCCGAACTGCTGCGCGAGCTGCTGCCAAGGCTTTCCCGCGACAATGACCAGGGGGAATATTACCTCACCGATGTCGTCGAGCTGGCCAATGAGGCCGGCCATCGCGCGGCCCTGGCCCTTGCCCCGGAAGAGGAGGTTCTGGGGGTGAACAACCGCCGGCAACTGGCCGAAATAGAGCTGGTGCTGCAACAGCGCCTGCGCGACAGGGCCATGGAGGAAGGAGCGACGCTCATCGATCCTGCCTCGGTGTTCCTGTGCGCCGACACGGTGATCGGCCGCGATGTGGTCATCGAGCCGTGGGTATGGATCGGCCCCGGGGTGACCATTGGCGACAACGTGCATATCCGCGCCAACAGCTACCTCGAGCAGGCGACGGTTGCCGACAACGTCCAGATAGGCCCCTTCGCGCGCCTGCGCCCGCGGGCGGAGATCAGGGAAGGGGCCAAGGTGGGCAACTTCGTCGAGGTCAAGAAGGCCACCGTCGAGGAAGGGGCCAAGGTCAACCACTTCACCTACATAGGCGACGCCCGCGTCGGCGCGCGGGCCAATGTCGGGGCGGGCACCATCACCTGCAACTACGACGGCTTCTCCAAGCATTTCACCGACATAGGCGAGGATGCCTTCATAGGCTCCAATTCGTCGCTGGTGGCGCCGGTGAGGATCGGCAATGGCGCTTACGTGGGCTCCGGCTCGGTTATAACCTCGGATGTCGAGGCCGGGGCGCTGGCCGTGGCGCGCGGGCGGCAGGTGCAAAAGCCCGGCTGGGCCGCGAGGTTCCGCGCCATGATGGAAAAGCGCCGCAAGGGCGAATAGGATACGCAGGGACAGAGGGGGCAGGGAGCCGGATGCGGCTGCCCCCCGGCAAGAACATAGAACCAAGGCGGGAATTGTTTCATGTGCGGCATAGTGGGAATCCTGGGCAACGAACCGGCGGCCATGCGGCTGGTGGAGGCGCTGCGCAGGCTGGAATATCGCGGTTATGATTCCGCCGGCGTGGCGGTGCTCGAGGACGGGCGGCTGAAGAGGGTGCGCGCCCCGGGCAAGCTCTCCGCCCTGGTCGGCGAGCTGGCCAAGACGCCGCTGCAATCGACCATCGGCATAGGCCACACCCGCTGGGCCACCCACGGCGCGCCCACCGAAACCAACGCCCACCCGCATTTCGCCGGCCGGGTGGCGATAGTCCACAACGGCATAATCGAGAACTTCAAGGCCCTGCGCGAACAGGTGACGGAGCGCGGCGCGCGGCTGGCCACCGACACCGACACCGAGGTGGTGGCCCACCTGATAGACCAGCGGCTGGAGGAAGGGGCATCGCCGGTGGAGGCGGTGCAGAAAACGCTGGAGGAGCTGGAGGGGGCCTTTGCCTTCGTCATCATGTTCGAGGGCCACGACGACCTGCTGATAGGGGCGCGCCGCGGCTCGCCGCTGGCGGTGGGCCATGGCGACGGCGAGATGTATCTTGGCTCCGACGCCATAGCCCTTGCCCCCTTCACCAACCGCGTCACCTACCTCGAGGACGGCGACATGGTGGTGCTGCGGCGCAACTCGCTGGAGCTCTATGACGAGCAGGGCCGCCACGTGCTGCGCCCCTTGCAGTTCACCCAGGCCTCGGCGCTGCTGGTGGACAAGGGCAACTACCGCCACTTCATGGCCAAGGAGATAGCCGAGCAGCCGGACGTGGTCGGCCACACCATGTCGGAATACCTCGACTTCGCCGCCGGGCGGGTGCGCATGCCGGACATGGACATCGACCTGGGCCGCCTCGACCGCGTCACCATAACCGCCTGCGGCACCGCCTATTACGCCGGCATGGTGGCCAAGTACTGGATGGAGCAACTGGCGCGCGTCCCGGTGGACGTGGACGTGGCCTCGGAATTCCGTTACCGCGAGGCGCCGCTGGGCGCGGGCGGCCTGTCGCTGGTCATATCCCAGTCGGGCGAGACCGCCGATACCCTGGCCGCCCTGCGCTATTGCAAGCAGCAGGGGCAGCAGGTGGCGGCGGTGGTCAACGTGCCGGAATCGACCATAGCGCGCGAAAGCGACGTCATATTGCGCACCTTCGCCGGGCCGGAGATAGGCGTTGCCTCCACCAAGGCGTTCACCTGCCAACTGGTGGTGCTGGCGGCCTTCGCCATCGCCATGGCGCGGGCCAGGGGAACCATCGACGAGGCGGAGGAGAAGCGCCTGGTCACGGCCATGAACGGCCTGCCGAGGCTGCTGGTGCAGGCCCTGCGCCAGGACGCCCACATAGAGGAAGTGGCGCGCAAGATCGCCCACGCGCGGGACATTCTCTACCTCGGGCGCGGCATAAACTACCCCACGGCGCTGGAAGGGGCGCTGAAGCTGAAGGAAATATCCTACATCCACGCCGAGGGCTATGCCGCCGGCGAGCTCAAGCACGGCCCCATAGCCCTCATCGACGAGGGCGTGCCGGTGGTCGTCATAGCGCCGCGCGACCACCTGTTCGACAAGACGGTGTCGAACATGGAGGAAGTGGCCGCTCGCGGCGCCCACATAGTGCTGATAACCGACGAGGAGGGGGCCGCCGGCCACGGCCACAATACCTTCGAGACCATAGCCGTGCCGTCCTCCGATCCCTTCATCGCCCCCATTCTCTACGCCGTGCCGGTGCAGCTTCTGGCCTATCACGCGGCGGTGTTCCTCGGCACCGACGTCGATCAGCCGCGCAACCTCGCCAAGTCGGTGACGGTGGAATAGGGCCAAC
>CAZXTT010000268.1:0-2541 GCA_964643775.1 uncultured Rhizobiaceae bacterium
GACGCGGCGCTCGGCCACGCGCGGCCCAACCTCAAGCTGCCCGACCTCGCCCTGCCGGGCAGGCCATACGTGCCCAGGGCGCAGCGGCAGACGGAATTCGCCGCACCAAGGCGCTACTTCAACGAGCGCTCGCTGAGGATACTGTCCAGACGCGGACGCGGGCTGATGGCCCGTCACCGGCGGCTGCTCGAGCGGATTACCAGGAGATACGGCGTGCCGGGGGAGATCGTCATCGCCATCTGGGGGCGCGAGTCCAACTTCGGCGCGGCGCGCATTCCCCACGACGCATTCGCCATCCTCGCCACCCAGGCTTGGGCCGGGCGCAGGCGGGAGAAATTCGCCCGCGAGCTGCTGGCGGCGCTGGCGATAGTGGCCCGCGGCCATGCCTCGCTGAAGGACATGAAGTCGTCATGGGCCGGGGCGCTGGGCCAGCCGCAGATGATGCCCACCGCCTATCTCGAATACGCCGTCGATTTCGATGGCGACGGGCGGCGCGACATCTGGCGCTCCGTTCCCGACATACTGGCCTCCATCGCCAATCACCTGAGGAAATCCGGATGGCGGCGCGATCGCGGCTGGGGATACGAGGTGACGGTCCCCGCTTCCGTGTCATGCGCGCTGGAGGGGCCGGATCAGGGCAGGGCGATGGCGCGGTGGGCGAAAATGGGCATTCGCCGCGTCAAGGGGCGGCGCTTCCCGCCCCGCGAGCTGAAGCGCACGGGTTTCCTGCTCATGCCAGCGGGGCGCTTCGGGCCGGCATTCCTGGTGACGGAGAATTTCTACGTGCTCAAGGAATACAACATGAGCGACCTCTATGCCCTGTTCGTCGGTCACCTGGGCGACCGCATCCGCCGCGGCGATCATGGCTTCTCGCGCCCGTGGGGCGATGTCGGCCACATGTGGCGCTCCGAGGTGGCGCGCATGCAAAGGAAGCTGGAGAAACTGGGCCACGACGTGGGCGGCGCCGACGGCCTGCCCGGCTACAAGACGCGCCGCTCGATAGGCCGCTGGCAAAGGGCCAAGGGCATGCGCCAGACATGCTTCCCCACCAGGAAATTGAAAGAATTGCTCAGGTGAAAGAGCGCCCGGGAATGGCCGCCGGGCCACCCATTGGCCAAGCCCGGACCCCGGGCCCCGTGCCCCTATTCCTCCAGGCGCACGATGACGTCGATACCGGCTACCTTCATGCCTTCCGGCAGGGCGGGCATTCCCTCTATGCGCAGATCACCGGCGGGAATGTCTATCAGCTTGCCCCGCTTGGCGGCATAGAAATGATGGTGGTCGCTCAGGTTGGTGTCATAGAAGGTGCGTGAGCCATCGGCCACGACCTCGCGCAGCAGGCCGACCTCGGAGAACTGGTTGAGGGTGTTGTAAACGGTGGCCAGTGATATGGAATGGCCATGATCGGCCGCCTCGCGGTGCAGCTCCTCGGCCGTCACGTGGCGGTGCGGGCCACAGAACAGCAGCCCGGCCAGGGCCATGCGCTGGCGCGTCGGGCGCAACTCTGCCTCGCGCAGCAGGGCGGGGATCTCATCCTTGCTCAGGTATTCCATGGGATTTCCCATAACTCGTTGATCGTTCCCGCCAATATAGGGTGAACGATACTAATTCGCAAATTTTAACTGAAAAACATTCCGCCTGCCGGCACTGGTGTCCAAGAAAATTCTGGTTGGCGGGAGATGTCCCCTAGGATCTGGTCTCAATAAAATGAGTAGCGATTGCTGAGCCGATGTGATTCCCTCTTATGAGTGATTCGCTGTCATGGGAGGGAAAAATGCCTGATTTGTTTTGGCTTTCTGATGACCAGTGGGAGCGCATCAAGCCTTTCCTGCCGGTTTATAAACGTGGCTTTAAGCGTGTTGATGACCGGCGCGTGATCAGCGGCATTATCCATGTGCTCAAAACAGGCGTGCCCTGGCGGTCGGTGCCAAAAGAATATGGTCCTGCGCGCACACTGTACAATCGCTTTCGGCGCTGGGCTGAAAAGGGGATTTGGGAGGACATGTTCGCCACGTTGGCGGACAGGGATTTTCCTGACCGCATCATCATCGACAGCACAATCGTGCGCGCCCATCGCAGCGCCAGTGGCGGAAAAGGGGGGAGCAGAGACAATGCATCGGGCGCTCCCGCGGTGGCCGCACAACCAAGATCCACCTTGTGACCGATGATTTGGGACGCCCCTTGGTGATTGCCTTAAGTCTCGGCCAGACAAGTGATTTTCGTCTGGCTAAGCAATGTCTGGCAGCCCTTCCACCAGCGCAGGAAGTCATTGCAGATAAGGGATATGACAGCAACAAGCTGCGTAACTGGCTGCGCCAACGCGGAACGGAGCCGGTCATACCTCCTCGCACATGCCACAAGAACCCGCCGCATTTCGACAGGACGAAATATCGTCTGCGCAATATCGTTGAACGCACCTTCTGCCGAATGAAGGACTTTCGCCGCATCGCAACGCGCTACGACAAGCTGGCGAAAACCTACATGGCCGCAATCTGCATCGTCGCAACCCTCATCTGGTGGCTCAATTGAGTCCAGACCCTA
>CAZXTT010000269.1:0-6617 GCA_964643775.1 uncultured Rhizobiaceae bacterium
GCGTGAAGGCCATAGGCCGCTCCAGCGTCTTCAACGGCACGGATCTGTTCGGCTCCGACAAGGGCCCCGGATTCGGCTGGCGCGACACCAACACCATCAAGCTGGGGCTGGAATACCAGTGGAGCGACGACCTCATTCTGCGCGCCGGCTATGCCTATATCTGGCCCAACCCGGTGCCGTCCTCCGACACCGCCATCAACATCATCTCCCCCGGTGTCATCCGCCATGAGTTCACCGGCGGCGGCACTTGGCGCTGGAACGCCAACAACGACATCGACTTCGCCTTCATGGTGGCTCCGCGCGGCAGCCAGAAGGGGGCCGTGCCGCCTCAATACGGCGGCGGAAACAGCAAGCTGAGCATGTATCAGTTCGAGGTCTCCCTCGGCTGGACATACAACTTCGGCGCGGGCTCCACGCGCGCCCGCTGAGCCGGGCAAAATTTACACCGCCAACTGAACGCCGCCCTCCGGGGCGGCGTTTTCATTTCATCTCATGCCCCGGCGGCATCCCCTTTCCACAATTATTCATCCCCCCGCCGCAAGGCTCACCACGCCACTTTCTTCCCTTCATGGCCGCTCTCCGGGATGGGAATAAAGTCCGTTGCGGCTTTTATGAATACATCATCATATTCTTACAAGCCTGAAAAGACGGGCTGTTGATATGGGGGCAGGGCAGGGGGATAAAATAAGGAAAAGCTAATATTAGAAAAACCTAATACTAGAATTTTCTCATATTAGAGAAAATTCATCAAGTAAAATCTCCGTCAAGACATAAAAAACTCAACGTTTTTTCACATTCAAGGTTGCAAATATATCAATGTGTGCTATCTATTTACCCGCCGCTGGCCGCGCCTTCCGTTTCGGAAGCCCCGGCGGCGCAAGGCAGAACAAAATTCCGGGAGGGACAATTGCCCATGAAAATGCCATCGCCCAAGAAGGAAAATATAGTGACAGCGCTTGCCGCCGCGGGCGCCGCCCTGTGCATTGCCGTTACCGCCCCCCTGGCGCTGGCCGGCAAGGTGATGAACGACGGCCCCACCCCCTATGAGGTGGTTGGCGATGTATCCGTTCCCAAGCCCCTGACCGACAAGCCGGGAGACCCGTCCAATGGCCGCAAGATCATGGCCAACCGCAAGAAGGGCAATTGCCTGGCCTGTCACAAGATCGCGCAGATGAAGGAATTCCTGTTCCACGGCGAGATAGGCCCGGAGCTGACCGACATAGCCTCCGCCATGCCCGCCGACGAAATCCGCCTGCGCCTGGCCAACCCCAAGATTGTCAACCCCGACACCATCATGCCGGCCTTCTACAAGTCGAAGGGGCTGACCCGGGTGATGGACAAGTTCAAGGGCAAGTCGATCCTCACCGCCCAGGAGATCGAGGATGTCATCGCCTACATGCGCACCCTGCGTGCGCCCAAATAACCCTTCGAGCCAATCTCATCTTACGCCAAGGAGTACGATTGAATGAGCAAAATGAGAATAGAGGTCATTGACCGGCGCACCTTCCTCATAGGGGCGGGCGCTTCCGCCGCCGCTCTCGCGGGGCTGGCCTCGATCGCCAACGCCACCCCAGAGCAGGCCGCCGACTTCCTCGCCAAGCTGACCGGCGGCGCCAAGCCCGCCGATGGCAAGGTGAAGATCGAGATGCCGGAGATCGCCGAGAACGGCGCCACCGTGCCCACCAAGGTCTCCGCCGACAGCCCCATGACCGACAAGGACTACTGCAAGTCCATAACTCTCATCTCCACCAAGAACCCGGCGCCGCATATCTGCACATTCCACTTCACGCCGCGCTCCGGCAAGGCCTTCGCCTCCATCCGCGTGCGCATGGCCACCACCCAGGACGTGTGGGCCGTGGCCCAGATGTCCGACGGCAGCTGGCACATAGCCAAGACCACCGTCAAGGTGACCATCGGCGGCTGCGGCGGCTGATACCGGGTCAACGAACATCCAGGCATTCATCCGAATTTTTTCAAGGAGACAACGACAATGGCCAAGGCACGCGTGAAGGTTCCCAAGACGGCGAAGGCCGGGGACGTGATCACCATCAAGACGCTCATCAAGCACAAGATGGAATCGGGCAACCGCAAGGACAAGAAGACCGGCAAGAAGATCCCCCGGCACATCATCGACAAGTTCACCGCCAGGTTCAACGGCGAGGAATTCTTCTCTTCCGACTGGATGGGCGGCGTCTCCGCCAACCCCTACTGCGCCTTCAATTGCAAGGTCGACAAGTCCGGCGAGTTCGAATTCATCTGGCACGATGAAAAGGGCGAGGAATTCACCGCCAAGGCAAAGATCACCGTCGCCTGAGGGCAGTGTCCCTGACAGACGCGAAAATATCCGAGACGGCAGAAAAAACGGGAGGGAACATGTCCAGGAAACAAGGTGATAACAGACGGACGGGAGCGTGGACCAGGGTCGTCATGGCGCTGGGCTTCGCTTCCGCCACCCTGGCGCTGAGCGCGGCCGGGGCCAGCGCCTGTGACGAATGCAAGGGCAAATACGAGGTCGATGGCCGCAAGTCCGGCTACCTGTTCTCCAACAAGGAAACCCGGGCCATCCAGGATGACGACTTCGCCAACGGCGGCATGCTGTGGGTGGAGAAAGGCTCCGAACTGTGGAACAAGGTCGATGGCAAGGCCGGGAAGTCCTGCGCCTCCTGCCACGGCAAGGCCGAGGAATCCATGAAGGGCGTATATCCGGTCTATCCCAAGTACGTGAAGGAGCTGGGCAAGCTGGAGAACCTCGAGCAGCGCATCAACCGCTGCCGCGTCACCAACATGGGCGCCAAGGCCTGGAAGTGGGACAAGGACAACCTGCTGGCCATGACCGCCTACATCGGCTACCTGTCGCGCGGCATGCCGATGAACGTCAAGATCGACGGGCCCGCCGCACCCTTCTTCGAGAAGGGCAAGGAGTTCTACTTCAAGCGCCGCGGCCAGCTCGACATGTCATGCAAGCACTGCCACTATGACTTCCCCGGCGTTTATATCCGCGCCGACCTCATCTCCGAGGGCCGCGGTGGCGGGGCCTTCCCGGCCTACCGCCTCAAGTGGCAGAAACTCGGCTCCCTGCACCGGCGCTTCAAGGGCTGCAACAAGCAGATCCGCGCCAAGCCCTACAAGCAGGGCGCCGACGAATACGTGAATCTCGAGCTTTTCGTCAAGTGGCGCTCGCGTGGCCTGCCCGTCGAGGTGCCGGCCGTGCGCCGCTGACGGACAACCGAACGGGGAAGCGACAGCGAAATGGTGGATGAAGGAGCCGGATGAATGGTTCCCCGGCCTGTCCGGCCCTTCCCACCCCCCTTTCCATTCCGCTGTTCACAGGCAGATTTTCTTTTTTTCAATTTCCGCCGCCACGGTCAGTGCATGAGTTTCAGTGCGTGAGTCATCGCCAGGCAACCAGCCAGCGCTTCCGTGGCCGGAAAAGACAAACCTAGAGGAATTGACAAGGTGCTCACCAACAGACGCGAATTCATCCAGCTTGCCCTCGCCACCCTGGCGGTGACCGGCGGCTCCGTCTCCGCCATGCGCCAGGCCATCGCCGGGCGCACCCTGACCCAGGAAGACATCCTGCGCTTCCAGCCCAGGGGGCAGGTGACCCTCATCCACGTCACCGACATCCACGCCCAGCTCCGGCCCATATATTTCCGCGAGCCCTCGGTGAACATAGGCGTCGGCGAAGTAACCGGCCTGCCGCCCCACCTCACCGGCGAGGACATGCTGAAATACTTCCACATAAAGAAGGGCACGCCGGAAGCCCATGCCCTGACCTATCTCGATTTCGACAACCTGGCCCGCGCCTATGGCCGCGTCGGCGGCATGGACCGCGTAGCCACCATCGTCAAGGCCATCCGCGCCGAGCGCCCCGGCAAGTGCCTGCTGCTCGACGGCGGCGACACCTGGCAGGGCTCGTGGACGGCGCTCAAGACCGGCGGCATGGACATGGTCGAGGTGATGAACCAGCTCGGCACCGACGCCATGACCGCCCACTGGGAGTTCACCTACGGCGAGGATCGCGTCCAGGAGCTGGTGGAAAAGCTCAAGTTCCCCTACCTGGCCGGAAACGTCATCAACACCGAGTGGGAAGAGCCGGTGTTCAAGGCCTGGCAGATGTTCGACCGCGGCGGCGTCAAGGTGGCCGTCATCGGACAGGCCTTCCCCTACACGCCGGTGGCCAACCCCCGCTACAAGATACCCCAGTGGTCATTCGGCATCCGCGAGGAGATGGTGCAGAAGCACGTCGATGACGCCCGCGCCGCCGGGGCCGGGCTGGTCGTCCTGCTCTCTCACAACGGCTTCGACGTCGACCGCAAGATGGCCTCGCGCGTCAAGGGGCTGGATGTCATCCTCTCCGGCCACACCCATGATGCCCTGCCCGACGTTATCAAGGTGGGCAAGACCATCATCGTCTCCTCCGGCTGCTCGGGCAAGTTCGTTTCGCGGCTCGATGTCGAGGTCAAGGATGGCCGCATGGCGGGCTATTCCTTCAAGCTCATGCCGGTGTTCTCCGACGTCATTGCCCCCGACGGGGAAATGGCCGCCCTCATCAAGCGCATCCGCGCCCCTTACGAGAAAGAACTCTCCGAGGTGCTGGGCAAGACCGAAACCACCCTCTACCGGCGCGGCAACATCAACGGCACCTTCGACGATCTCATCTGCTCCGCCCTCATGGAGCGCCGCGACGCCGAGATCGCCCTCTCGCCCGGCTTCCGCTGGGGGCCGTCGCTGCTCGCCGGTTCCGACATAACCGCCGACGATGTCTATTCACAGACCGCCATAACCTACCCGGAGGCCTACCGCTCCGAGATGAGCGGCAAGATGCTCAAGGACATCCTCGAGGATGTCTGCGACAACCTCTACAACCCCGACCCCTATTACCAGCAGGGCGGCGACATGGTGCGCACCGGCGGCCTCTCCTTCGACCTGCACCCACTGGAGAAAATGGGCAACCGCATTCAGAACCTGCGCCTGAGCGCCACCGGCAAGCCCATCGAGGCGTCGCGCAAGTACGTCGTCGCCGGCTGGGCCTCGGTCAACGAGGGCGTCGAGGGCCCGCCCGTGTGGGACGTGGTCAAGGACTATATCCGCGACAAGAAGGTAATCGACATAAAGCCCAACAAGGATATACGTCTGGCAGGTGGCTAGCCGCCGGTTCATGGAAAGGCCGGGTGGCTTGCCGCGCCTGTCCATGAAATGCCGCCAAGCCACGGGGGATCAGCAGTGATGAAAAAATATTCCGGCCACGTCGTCAAACAGCTATTCGGTCTTGTCCTGCCGTTGTTGGCGCTGTTGGCCGTTCTTGCTCCCCCGCCGGTGGCACTGGCCGCCGAACTTGTCATGTTCGAGCGCCAGCATTGCCCCTTCTGCATCCGCTGGAAGCGCGATATCGGCGTTTTCTACCACAAGACCGACGAGGGCAAGCGCGCTCCCCTGCGCATCGTCGACATGGACAAGACCCGCCCCGATGACCTCAGGCACATAAAGGGCCTCTGGGTGTCGCCAACCTTTGTCCTGCTCGATGACGCGGGCCGCGAGGTGGGGCGTCTTGAGGGCTACCAGAACGAGGACAGCTTCTGGTTCCTGCTCGGCGAGCTTTTGGCCAGGATGGACAAGCGCAAAGACAACAGGAAAGACGACCGGCAATGACTCCACCACCCGTTGTCCCGGCCAGTGAAATGGCCCGCGGCGCCGAACGCGCCAGTGATTTTCTCAAGACTCTCTCCAACGAGAGCCGCCTGCGCATCCTGTGCCTGTTGCTGGAGGGGGAAATGGCCGTGTCCGCCATTTCCGAGCGGCTGAACATGCGCCAGTCTTCCGTCTCCCAGCAATTGCAGCGCCTGCGCTCGGAAAAGCTGGTATCCACCCGCCGCCAGGGCAAGGGGGTATTCTATCGCATCACCAGCAGGGAAGTCATGGTCATGATGGAAACGCTCGACGAGATTTATTGCGGCGGCGGGGAGGGCGACATATCCGCTTGACGTAATATGAGACTCTTCGCATATAAATCCCATGACCGATGCCCATTTTTTCCAGGCCCTGTCCGACGAGACGCGTCTGCGCATCACCATGTTGCTGGCCGCGGAGGCGGAGCTTTCGGTATGCGAGCTGGTGTTCTCCCTTTCCCTTTCCCAGCCCAAGGTGTCGCGCCATCTTGCCTATCTGCGCGACGCCGGCGTCGTCTCAATGCGCCGCCAGGCACAGTGGGTGCATTACCGCTTGCGTGAGGGCATGGAGCCGTGGAAAAAGCGCATCATCTTCACCGCCCTGCGCGGCCTGAAGAGTTCCGGCGTTTTCGCCAATGACCTGCGGCGGCTGCAATCCATGGAAGGGCGGCCCGATCACATCTCCGCCGCGTGAACCGGGGCAGCCGCCAAGCCCCCCTGTAACCTTCTTGAAACAAACGAGGATATACCAATGACAGCACAAGGAATGACCATGACCCTCGCCGGGCTGTTCATCCTCATCAGCCTCATCCTGGCCCATGTTTTCGGCCAGGCCGATCTCACCCGGCCATCATGGCTGTGGTTCACCACCTTCGTCGGGCTGAACCTCTTCCAGGCCGGCATCACCGGCTTCTGCCCCCTGACGAAAATGCTCAAGAAACTGGGCTT
>CAZXTT010000270.1:0-12157 GCA_964643775.1 uncultured Rhizobiaceae bacterium
CGCGCTGGCCGCGCTTGCCGGGATGCCGGCGGCGTCCGTGGCGGGGGAGGAGCCGTCGCCGCCGCGGCGCACGCTTTCGCTAAGCGGGCACGGGGAGGTGACGGCGCGGCCCGACGTGGTGATCATACGGCTGGGGGTGGAGAACCAGCAAAAGACGGCGCGAAAGGCGCTGGCGGAGAACACGCGGGCCATGACGGGGGTCTTCTCGGCGCTCAAGGGGCGCTGGAAGATCGCCGACAAGGACATGATGACCTCGAATTTCTCCATCCAGCCCATATACCAGTACAACAAGAAGATGGCCGGTTATTCCAGCCCGCCGAAGCTGGTGGGCTACAGGGTGTCGTCGATGCTGACCGTCAAGGTGCGCGACATGGACAACGCCGGGGCGATACTCGACGAGGTGGTGCGCTCCGGGGCCAACAAGGTGATGGGCATCTCGTGGAGCATCGACAAGCCCGCCCCGCTGCGCGACGAGGCGCGGCGCAAGGCGGTGCGCGACGCCCTGCGCAAGGCGAGGATATATGCCGGGGAGGCGGGCTTTTCGCTGGGGCCGGTGGTGCGCTTCTCGGAGAGCGGCGGGTTCGTTCAGCCGCGCCCGGTGATGATGCGGACGCGGGCCAAGATGATGGCCGCCGACGCGGCCCCCGCGCCGCTGGCGGCGGGCGAGCAGAGCATCTCGGTGAACGTGTCGATAACCTGGGAGATCAGGTAGGTAGCGGCATTTCCGGATGTGGCCGGGGATGGCCGGGCGAGCGCCGCCGGGCACTGGTTGAGCGCCGGTGGAGCGCCCCCGCGCGGGCGCTTCTTGCGCTATTTTCATTTTCCCGCCCTTGCTTTTTGGGGCAGGGGGGGTAAACAGCTTGTGACTGCTTTAGCCGCGGGCCCGGCAGGGGCCGGCGGGGGGAAACGATTTTTTCCGGAGGCGAAAAGGACATGTCGGATATCAGGCCCGAGGGCTTTTTTTCCCGCTCACTGGCGGAGGCTGACGCGGAGCTCATGGCGGCGGTGGAGAAGGAATACTCCCGCCAGCGCGACGAGATAGAGCTGATCGCCTCGGAAAACATCGTCTCGCGCGCCGTCATGCAGGCGCAGGGCTCGGTGCTGACCAACAAGTACGCGGAAGGTTATCCGGGGCGGCGCTACTACGGCGGATGCCATTACGTGGACGTGGCCGAGAACCTGGCCATCGAGCGGGCCAGGGAGCTGTTCGGGGCGGGGTTCGCCAACGTGCAGCCCAATTCCGGCTCGCAGGCCAACCAGGGGGTGTTCCTGGCGCTGCTCGAGCCGGGGGACACCATCATGGGGATGAACCTCGCCGCCGGCGGGCACCTCACCCACGGCTCGCCGGTGAACATGTCGGGCAAGTGGTTCAACGTGGTGCCCTACGGGCTGGAGGAAGGAACCGACCTGATCGACTACGACGAGGTGGCGCGGCTGGCCGGCGAGCACAGGCCGAAGCTCATCATCACCGGCGGTTCCGCCTATCCGCGCGTCATAGACTTCGCCCGCATGCGCGAGATCGCCGATTCGGTGGGGGCCTGCCTGATGGTGGACATGGCGCATTTCGCCGGGCTGGTGGCCGGCGGGGCGCACCCCAATCCGCTCCAGTGGGCGCACGTGGTGACCACCACCACACACAAGACGCTGCGCGGGCCGCGCGGCGGCATGATCCTGACCAACGACGAGGCGCTGGCCAGGAAGATCAACTCGGCCATCTTCCCCGGCCTGCAGGGCGGGCCGCTGATGCATGTCATAGCCGCCAAGGCGGTGGCCTTCGGCGAGGCGCTCACGCCCGAGTTCAGGAATTACGCGCAGGCGGTGGTCGACAACGCAAGGGCCCTGGCCGACGAGCTGGTCAAGGGAGGGCTGGCGATAGTCTCCGGCGGCACCGACACGCACGTGGTGCTGGTCGACCTGCGCCCCAAGGGGCTGACCGGCAAGGCGGCGGAGGCGGCGCTGGGGCGGGCCTTCATCACCTGCAACAAGAACGCCATACCCAACGACCCGGAGAAGCCCTTCGTCACCTCCGGCATTCGCCTTGGCTCGCCCGCCGCCACCACGCGCGGCTTCGGCGAGGAGGAATTCCGCGAGACGGCGCGGCTGATACTGGAAGTGCTGGACGGGCTGGCGGCCAACGGCGAGGAAGGCAACGGCGCGGTGGAAGCGGCGGTGAAGGAAAAGGTGCTGGCCCTGACCGGGCGCTTTCCGATATATGATGGGGCGGCTTGCTGAGCGGTCACTTTCGCGGAGAAGCCCATGCGCTGTCCTTTTTGTTCGTCGGAGAATACACAGGTCAAGGATTCGCGTCCGGCGGAGGATGGGGCGGCCATTCGCAGGCGGCGGCAGTGTGCTGACTGCGGGGGGCGGTTCACCACCTTCGAGCGGGTGCAGTTGCGCGAGCTGATGGTGCTGAAGCGTTCCGGGCGGCGGGTGCCCTTCGATCGCGACAAGCTGACCCGCTCGGTGAAGATCGCCCTGCGCAAGCGCGACATATCGGAAGACAGGGTGGAGCGCATGATCTCCGGCATAGTGCGGCAACTGGAGAGCCGCGGCGAGGCGGAGATATCCTCCAACGACATAGGCGAGCTGGTGATGGAGGGGCTGAAGCGCCTCGATGACGTGGCCTTCGTGCGCTATGCTTCCGTCTATCGCAATTTCCGCGAGGCGGCGGATTTCCGCGATTTCCTGAGCAAGCTGGACGGCGAGGCGGGCGAGGGCGGCGATGGCTGATTTTTCCGCCGCCGATGTCCGCCACATGAGCCACGCCGTAAGGCTGTCGCGGCGGGCGCTGGGGGACACGGCGGAGAATCCGCCGGTGGGCTGCGTCATCGTAAATGACGGCATGCCGGTGGGGGTGGGCTGGACCTGTTGCGGCGGGCGGCCCCATGCCGAGACCATGGCCCTGCAGATGGCCGGGGAGAAGGCGCGCGGGGCCACCGCCTACGTGACGCTGGAGCCCTGCGCCCATCATGGCCGCACGCCGCCTTGCGCCGAGGCGCTGGCGGAGGCCGGCATCGGGCGGGTGGTGGCGGCGGTGAAGGATCCCGACGCGCGGGTGTGCGGGCGCGGGCTGGCCATGCTGAACGATGCCGGGGCGCGGGTCGAGGTCGGATTGCTGGCCGGCGAGGCGCGGCGCGTGCTGGCGGGGTTCCTGAGCCGCGTGGAGCGTGGGCGGCCATGGGTGCTCCTGAAGCTTGCCCTGTCGGCGGACGGCAAGATCGCGGCGCGCCCCGGCGAGGCCACGGCCATCACCGGCGAGCGGGCGCGCGCCCGGGCGCATGTCATGCGGGCGCAGGCGGACGCCATACTGGTGGGGGTGGATACAGTGATCGCCGACGATCCCATGCTCACCTGCCGCCTGCCGGGGCTGGAGGGGCGCTCGCCCTTGCGGGTGGTGCTGGATTCGCGCATGCGCATCGACGAGGGGGCGCGGCTGCTCAATACGCCCCGGGACGCGCCGACGTGGATATTCACCACCGTGGCGGGGCGCGAAAGGGCGCTGGCCATGCAGGGGCGGCATCCGCACGTGCGCATCATCCCGGTGGAGCATGACGCGGCGGGCAGGGTGCGGCTCGCCGCGGTGATGGAGAAGCTGGCCGGGGAGGGCGTCAACCGGCTGATGGTGGAAGGCGGGGCGCGGGTGGCGCGGGCCTTCGTGGAGGCCTCGCTGGTGGACGAGGCGGCGATATTCACCGCCCCGGGGGTGAGGCTTGGCGAGCAGGGGGTGGATGCGCTGGCCGGGCTCGACATGGATGCGCTTACGGGGGCGGCGTTTCGGATGGTGGAGGAAACAGCCCTTGGCCCGGACATGCTGCGGGTATATGAGAGGGCGGGTGACGATAACGGAAACAGCGGCGAAAGCAGCGGCAGTTGACGAGTCGAGAGAGATTCAAGAGAGATTCGAGAGAGATTGCGGGTTGAGAGAGGTTCGGGAATGTTCACCGGCATAATTACCGCCGTCGGCGAGGTCATCGAGGTGGAGCGGCGCGGGGATACGCGCTTTCGCATAGCCAGCCCATACGATCCCGACACGGTGGATATAGGCGCTTCCATCGCCCATGACGGCTGTTGCCTGACGGTGACCGGCAGGGGCAGGCTGGACGACGGGCGCATGTGGCATGACCTCGAGGCATCCGCCGAGACACTGCGCAAGACCACCATGGGCGAATGGCGGGAGGGGCGCAGGATGAACCTCGAGCGCTCGCTCAAGATAGGCGACGAGCTGGGCGGGCATATCGTTTCCGGCCACGTGGACGGGGTGGGCGAGATCGTCGCCATCACGCCGGAGGGGGATTCGAGGATATTCCGCTACCGCTTGCCGGAGGAGCTGGCGCGCTTCGTCGCTCCCAAGGGGTCGATCGCGCTCGACGGCACGTCGCTCACGGTGAACGCGGTGGAGGGCTGCGAGTTCGAGGTCAACATAATCCCCCACACCCAGGAGGTGACCACCTGGGGGGAGGCCGAGGTGGGCAGGAAGATAAACGTGGAGATAGACATGCTGGCGCGCTACGTGGCGCGGCTGGCGGAGTTCGACGGCTGCTGAGGCCGCGGTCATTACCGAGGGACATGGATACATGCGGGTGCTGATAATAGAGGCGCGCTTCTACGACGAGCTGCTGGACGAGCTGGAGAAGGGGGCGGTGCAATACCTCGAGGGCGAGGGGGTGGAATACGACATAGTGCACGTGCCCGGGGCGCTGGAGATACCGGGGGCCATAGCCATGGCGGAAGGGGCCGACATGGCCGCCGGGGTGATGGCCGAGGAAAGCGGAAGCCTGCCGGAGGAGCCGCGCTATGACGCCTACGTGGCGCTGGGGGTGGTCATCCGCGGCGAGACCTATCACTTCGAGATCGTGGCCAATGAATCGGCGCGCGGGATCATGGAGCTGACGCTGCAGGGGACGGCCATAGGCAACGGCATCCTGACGGTGGAGGATTCCGGGCAGGCATGGGAGCGGGCCGCGGTGGACAAGAAGAACAAGGGCGCGGGGGCCGCCGAGGCGGCGGTGAGGATGGCGCGCCTGAAGCTCTCGATGCTGGAAAAAGCCCTGTCATGAGCAAGGGCGGCAAGAACAGGGCAAGGGGCGGCGCGGGCAAGGCGCGCTCGGCGGCGCGGCTGGGGGCGGTGCAGGCGCTCTACCAGATGGAGGTGGGGGGCAGCGCGCTCGACGAGGTGCTGGCCCAGTTCGCCTCCCGCCGGGTGGGCGACGATTTCGACGGCGGCGAGTGCGGGCGGCCCGACATGGACCTGCTGCGGGCCATCGTCAGCGGCGTGGTGGAAAACCAGACGCGCATAGACCGGGCGGTCAACCGCCACCTGGCGGAGGAGTGGAAGCTGCCGCGGCTGGACGCCACGGTGCGGGCCATATTGCGCGCCGCCGGCTTCGAGCTGTTGATGCGCCCGGACATTCCGCCGCGGGTGAGCATATCGGAATATATCAACGTGGCGCATGCCTTCCATGAGGGTGACGAGCCGGCCTTCGTCAACGGCGTGCTCGATGCTCTGGCGCGCGAACATCGCGGCGATGAGCTGCATGGTTGATATTTCCGCGGGCAGATACAATCTCGCGTCATGGGCGAGACACACGCCGGGGGCCGGGCGTAATCAGGGGCGCTGAATGAGCGATCTTCTGCATCTGGCGATCATATGGAGCGCGGTTTATTTCGCCGCCGTGGCGGCGGAGAAGACGCGCCTTACGCCGGTGCTCTATTACCTGATATTCGGCTCGCTGATGGCCAACCTCGGCGTCCTGCCCAGCGGCGAGAGCAGCGCGTTCATAGATACCTTCGCCACCCTCGGCATAATCATCATCATGTTCGCCTTAGGCTTCGAGGAGAGCGCCTCGGATTTCGTCAGGTCGATACGCAGGGCCTGGGGGATCGCCCTGTTCGGGGCCATCGCGCCCTTTGCCGCCGCCTATTCGGTGGCCATGTATTTCTTCGGCGATTTCTCCATCGCCCTGGTGTCGGGGCTGACCATGACGGCGACGGCGGTGTCGCTGACCATGGTGTCGCTGAAGATGCTGGGGCTGGCGCGCTCGCACGCGGCCATGCTGATAATGACCTCGGCGGTGCTCGACGACGTGGCCTCGCTGGCGCTGGTGGCGGTGGTGGTGCCGATAGCCACCGGGCAGGCGGCCCCCGACATCGCCTCGCTGGGCGTCATATTGCTGAAGGCCGCGGCCTTTTTCGCCTTCATCACGCTGCTCGGCGGCTGGCTGCTGCCGAGGGTGGACGACGGCTGGTTCGCGCGCATTCCCATGATCGGGCGTGGCTCGGTGAGCCAGCTCATCGGCGCGGCGCGCGGTGAATACGCGGTGCTGACGGTCATTTTGCTGGCGCTGGTGATCGGGCTCATCGCCCACCTGTTCGGTTTCCACGAGGCGGTGGGGGCCTACATGGCGGGGCTCATACTGCGCGAGGAATACTTCGACCTCGGCGAGCGCAAGGGCAATGCCTGGCGGATAACCAAGCGGGTGATAGACGAAACGGCGTTCAAGCTGGTGGGGCCGGTGTTCTTCGTTCACCTGGGGAGCAAGATACTGTTCGACTGGGACGTGGTGGTGGAGGTGATTCCGCAGACGCTGGTGCTGTTCGCCGCGATTTTCATCTCCCAGGTGGTTTCCGCGGCGCTGGCGGCGCGTTACACGGCTGGTTCCAGCCGGGCGGAATCGCTGGTGGTGGGCTTTGGCATGCTGGGGCGCGCTGAGCTGGCCTTCGTGGTGCTGGACATCGCCTACGTGCAGAATTCGGTGCTGTCCACGGAGGCCTTCTACATGCTGGTGTTCACCACCTTCCTGCTCAACATATCGGTGCCGCTTACGCTGGCGTGGTGGAAGCCGCGCTACGTGCGCCACGATCCGTGGAACGCCATGCCGCGCGGGCGCGAAAAACCCATGCGCCCCGGCGACGACCCGCGCCGCCTGCTGCACGAGGGCCGGCTCGACAGGTGAGGCGGCCCGCTTCCGGCCCATCCCCATCCCACCTCAGCCCTAATTTCGCCTTTACCATTGTGCGATAAGGTTGCGAGCGTCGCCAATGGGCATTGTTTCGAGCATGATTCGCAGGGCTGGAATTTTCATGATCGCCGTTTCGGCGTGGCTTGCCGCGCCGGGGGTGGCGCATGCCTTTCTCGATGACATAGGCGACTTCATCCGCGAAAACATCATGGGCGAAAAGAAGCCCGCCGCGCCGCGCAAGCTGCCGGGGGCGGACAAGGCCCCGGCCAACGGGCGGGTGAAGGCCGGGCGGGAAAGGGCCGCGGGCGGGGGCAACGGCAAGGCCGCCGCGGCGGTTCCGCTGCCGCGCCCGCGGCCCGCCGCGCTGGCCGGGAGGGCGGCGGGCAAGGGGGCGCTGCCGCCCAAGCCCAATGGGCCGGTGGTGCATGGCGCGCCGGTGGTGCTGGATCGTTCCGGCAAGGTGGTGGTCAAGGTGGATGCGCTGGGCAAGGAGCGCGATTCGCGCTCGGCGGTCTACCTGGCCCCGAAGGAAAAGGGCGTGTGGCCCAGGGCCGACGTCAAGGCGGCGCGCAACCGCTGCCAGATCGTGCTGGCGGCCACCAACGTGGACGCCACGCCGCTGTCGCCCATCGGCGGGCCGCAAGGCTGCGGCATAGCCGCGCCGGTCAGGGTGGTGGCGCTGGGGGCGGTGGAGCTGAAGCCGGCGGCCAAGCTCAACTGCACCTTCACGGCGGCCTTCTACAAGTGGGTGACCGACGTGGTGCAGCCGGCGGCGCGGCGGCGTTTCAAGAGCCCGGTGGTGGCCATCCGCCAGCTTTCGCATTACGCCTGCCGCAGGCGCGGCGGCATAACGCGCGGGCCGGTGCGCATCTCGGAGCATTCGTTCGGCAACGCCATAGACGTGGCCTCGTTCACGCTGGCCAACGGCGAGAAGATCTCGGTGCTGCATGACTGGGGCGGCTTCACGGCCCTGTTCAACCGCAAGGCGGCCTTCCTGCGCGAGGTGCACAAGGGGGCCTGCGGCATTTTCTCCACCGTGCTGGGGCCGGAGGCCAACCGGGCGCACAAGAACCATTTCCACTTCGACATGGGGCGCGGCGGCAGATACAAGTATTGCCACTGACACCCGCTGCAAATATCGGTCGGGCGCATGGCGCGGATTTACGATTTTCGCAAATACAGGGACAGGAAGGGGCGGCGGCGCGCCACGGGCGCGAGGCGTCGCTCGTCCGGGGGCGGGATATCCGGCCTGGTCGTTCTGCTGATCGGCGGGCTGATCGTGTTCACGGTGGTTCGGCATGAGAAGGTGATTTCCGTTCTCAAGGAAATCACCGGGGGGAATTTCTCCCTGACGGAAACCGTCGTGGCCGCCGCGAATGGCGGAGAAGTCAGCGGGCGGGCCGTGGTGGTGGACGGCGACACCATCGAGGTGAGGGGGCGGCGCATCCGCCTGCATGGCATAGACGCGCCGGAGCTGGATCAGAAATGCCAGGGGCGCGATGGCCGCTGGCTGAAATGCGGGCGCAAGGCGCGCTTCTTCCTCGCCAACATGCTGCGCGGCAGGACGGTGACCTGCGAGGGGGTGGACACCGACCGCTACGGGCGCATGGTGGCCATTTGCCGCGTTGGCGGGGAGGATATGGGGCGCAGGATGGTCAGCTCCGGCTGGGCCGTGGCCTACCGGCGGTATTCATGGCGCTACGTGAAGGACGAATGGGCGGCGCGCATGGGCAAGCGCGGATTGTGGAGCGGGCGTTTCGTCGATCCGGAGACTTGGCGGCACACCAGGGTTCGGTCTCGATGAATGCATGGCGGGATGGCCGGTTGAAAGGCCCGGGGGGCTGTGTCAATCTGCGTGCCCATGGGAAAGGGATTTTTCATAACCTTCGAGGGCGGGGAAGGAGCGGGCAAGAGCACCCAGCTCTCGCGCCTCGAGGCGCGGCTGCGGGAGGCCGGCCACGAGGTGGTGGTCAGCCGCGAGCCGGGGGGGACGGAGACGGCGGAGAGGATACGCGGGCTGCTGGTCAGCGGCGATCCGGGGGCCATGTCATCGACCGCCGAGGCGCTGCTCAACTACGCGGCGCGCGACGATCACCTGCGGCGGCTCATCCGCCCGGCGCTGGAGGAGGGCAAGGTGGTGCTGTGCGACCGCTTCATGGATTCCACCCGCGCCTACCAGGGATATGCCGGTGATTGCCCCATCGCCCTCGTCGAGGCGCTGGAGAGGGAGGTGGTGGGCGAGACGCGGCCCGACCTCACCATCATTTTTGACATAGATCCGGCCACCGGGCTGGGCCGCGCCGGGGCGCGCGAAAGGAGCAACGGCGGCGGGGAAGACCGCTTCGAGCGCTTCGGCATGGAGTTTCACCGGCGGCTGCGGGAGGCCTTCCTGCGCATCGCGCGGGAGGAGCCGGAGCGCTGCGTGGTGGTGGACGCGGCGCGCCCGGCCGACGAGGTGGAAAGGGAGATCGCCGCGGCGGTGGCGGCGAGGATGCCGGCATGAGCGGCGCGGAGAGCAGGGCGGCGCATCCGAGGGGCAATCCCCATCTCGTCGGTCACCTGCGGGCCGAGAAGCGGGTGCTGGAGGCGCTGGGCAGCGGGCGGGCGCATCATGCATGGCTGCTCAGCGGGCCGCGCGGCATCGGCAAGGCCACCTTCGCCTATCACATGGCGCGCTTCCTGCTGGCCAATCCGCAAGGGGTGGCGCGGGGGGCGGAGGGCCTGGGCATGGACGAGAATCACCCGGTGTTCCGGCAGGTGGCGGCGGCGGCCCATCCGGGGCTGTTCGAGCTCGTCCCGTCGAGCGAGCGCAAGACGCGCGTCATCAGCGTGGAGGAGGCGCGCAGGCTGTTGCGTTTCACCTCCATGACGGCGGCCGACGGCGGCTGGCGGGTGGTGATAATAGACGCCGCGGAGGACATGAACGCCTCCTCGGCCAATGCCCTGCTGAAGGTGCTGGAGGAGCCGCCGGAGGGGGTGATGTTCCTGCTGGTTTCGCATTCTCCGGGGCAACTGTTGCCGACCATCCGCTCGCGCTGCCTGCACCTGCCCTTGAGGCCGCTGACGGCGGCGCAGGTGCGCGAGGCGCTGGCGCTCCTGGACATGGGGCTGGACGAGGAGACGCTGGAGCGGGCCGCGCGGCTGGCGCGCGGGGCGCCGGGGCGGGCGGTGGCGCTGGCCCTTTCCGAGGCGGCGGCGGCGTTCGAGCGCTTCCGCGACATGGCCTCCGGCGGCGGGCCTTATGACCGGGCGATAGTGACGCCGATTATCCGGCAACTGGCGGCGGCCAGCGCGCGCGAGGATTTCACCCTGTTCTGCGAACTGCTGGGGGAGTGGATGATGGAGATGGCGGCCCATCATGGCCGTCACGGGCATGGGGCGGCGGCGCGGCGCTGGTCGGAGCTGGCCGGCGAGGCGGCTTCGCTGGTGGCGCGCACGCAGGCCTACAACCTCGACCGCGGGCAGATGCTGTCCGTCATCATGCGCCGCGCCGAGGCGCTGCCCGTGGCCGGATTGCCACAAAGTTCTTGAAAAGGCTCCGCCGGCGGGTCAAAACGAGGGCGGTTGACAGCATTCTCATTCATGATTCCGGAGCCTTTGCCAAATGGACAGGGGAAAGCCCGACAAGGGCAAGTTCTATATCACCACGGCCATTTCCTACCCCAACGGCGAGCCGCACATCGGCCATGCCTACGAGGCGCTGGCGACGGACGCGCTGGCGCGTTTCAAGCGGCTGGACGGTTACGACGTGTTCTTCCTCACCGGCACCGACGAGCACGGCCAGAAGATCGTGCAGACGGCCGCCGGACAGGGCATGAGCCCGCGCGAGTTCGTGGACATGATGGCCCCCAAGTTCCAGGCCATGGTGGAGGCTCTGGGCTGCTCCAACGACGATTTCATCCGCACCACGGATGAGCGGCATTACAAGTCCGTGCGGGAGCTGTGGCGCAGAATGGCGGCCAACGGCGACATCTATCTGGGCAAATACTCCGGCTGGTATTCGGTGCGCGACGAGGCCTACTACTCGGAGGACGAGCTGACGGAAGGGCCCGGCGGGCAGAAACTCGCCCCCACCGGCACGGAAGTGCAGTGGATGGAGGAGGAGAGCTATTTCTTCCGCCTCTCGGCCTATGGCGAGAAGCTGCTAGAGCATTACGAAAAGCACCCGGAATTCATCGGCCCGCCGGAGCGGCGCAACGAGGTCATGTCGTTCGTCCGGCAGGGATTGCAGGATCTGTCGGTTTCGCGCACCACCTTTGACTGGGGCATCCCGGTGCCGGACGCGCCGGGGCACGTGATGTACGTGTGGGTGGACGCGCTGACCAACTATCTCTCGGCCTGCGGCTTCCCCGACGAGGAGGCGCCGCGGATGAAATACTGGCCGGCGGACGTGCATGTCATCGGCAAGGACATAATCCGCTTCCACGCCATCTACTGGCCGGCCTTCCTGATGTCGGCGGGGGTGGAATTGCCCCGGCGGGTGTTCGGGCATGGGTTCCTCTTCAACAAGGGGCAGAAGATGTCGAAATCCATCGGCAACGTGGTCAGCCCCTTCGACCTGATAGAGGAATACGGGGTGGATCAGGTGCGCTATTTCTTCCTGCGCGAGGTGCCCTTCGGGCAGGATGGCAACTATTCGCACGAGGCCATCGTGGGCCGCATCAACGCCGACCTGGCCAATGACCTGGGCAACCTCGCCCAGCGCTCGCTGTCGATGATCCACAAGTATTGCGACAAGGCGATCCCCGAGCCGGGCGAGTTCACGGACGAGGACAGGCGGATGCTGGCGCAGGTGGATGACCTGCTGCCAGGGTTGCGCGAATATCACGACCGGCAGGCCCTGCACCGGGCGCTGGAGGCCATCTTCCGGGCGGTGGCCGAGGCCAACCGCTATTTCGCCTCGCAGGAGCCATGGGCGCTGCGCAAGAGCGACCCGGAGCGCATGAAAACCGTGCTCTACGTGACGGCGGAATGCGTGCGCCAGTTCGGCATTCTCGTTCAGCCCTACATGCCCGGGGCGGGCGCGAAGATGCTCGACCTCGTGGGGGCGGCGGAGAATGAGCGCGATTTCGCCGCCCTTGGCGAGGCGGGCCGCCTGCCGCCGGGGCGGGCCATGGACAGGCCCTCGCCGGTGTTCCCGCGCTACGTGGAGAAGGAAGAGGGCGGCGCATGAGCGCTCAACAGGAGCGGAAAGAGGG
>CAZXTT010000271.1:0-10545 GCA_964643775.1 uncultured Rhizobiaceae bacterium
ATCGGGCTGGTGCTGGCGCGCCTGCTCACCCGCTGGCTGGAGCGGCGGGTGCTGGAGCGCACCAACATGGATTCCGGGGTGCGCCATTCCATAGCCACCACGGCCAAATACAGCCTCACCATAGGGGCCTTCCTCGTCGCCCTGTCGGTGGCCGGGGTCAATTTCGCCTCGCTGGCCTTCATCGGCGGCGCGCTGGGCATCGGCATCGGCTTCGGCATGCAGTCGATAGTCAATAACTTCGTATCCGGCCTAATCCTGCTGGCCGAGCGCCCCATCAAGGTGGGCGACTGGATAAAGGTTTCCGGCGGCGAGGGAATAGTGCGCAAGATCAAGGTGCGCTCCACCGAGATAGAAACCTTCGACCGCTGCTCGGTGATAGTGCCCAATTCATCGCTCATCTCCGAGCCGGTCTCCAACTGGTATCACTCGTCGCGCATGGGGCGCCTGCGGCTGCCCATCGGCGTTTCCTACGACGCCGACCCGGACGAGGTGGAGAAGATACTGCTGCGGCTGGCCATGGCTCACCCGCGCGCCCTGGCCGCTCCCAAGTCCTTCGTGTTGTTCACCGGCTTTGGCGACAATTCGCTGGATTTCGAGCTGCGCGTCTATATAGACGATGCCGGTTACCTGGCCTCCGTGGCCTCGGATCTGCGCTTCGCCATATTCCGCGCCTTCCGTCAGGCCAATATCGAGATACCCTTCCCGCAGCGCGACATTCACATCCGCGACCTGCCCGCCGACATATTCGACAAGGGCGGCATGCCCCCGCGAATCACTCCGGCGGACGACGGCAAGGAAGCATGACGTGGAAGCGCGACAAGGACGCGACAAGGAAGTGTGAAGGGGCAGGGGGAGAACTGGAGGCCTCGCCCGGAATCGAACCGGGGTATACGGATTTGCAGTCCGCTGCGTCACCACTCCGCCACGAGGCCGTTTCGCTATCCCTATATGCCAACCGGGGGTTTTTGACAATCAATTATTGATTGGAAAACATGCACCGCTTTGATGACAAGGGAAGGGTGACGCGCTATCTTCCGGTCACGGCGCTTTGCGCCTTCTCCATGTCAGGCGGGGGAATGATCCGCATCATCCTTCTTCTCCTGTTCTGCGGGGATCACTGGCATCCCGGCCATGGAGGAGCAACAAACAGGAAGGCGAAATAAAATGACCATGCGCGGCATGTTGCCCGGGCTCGTGATGGCGGCTCTTTGCGGCGGGGCCCTGACGCCCCATGCCCAGGCGGAGAGCCTGCGCGCCGCCTTGTCGTCCGCCTATTCCTCCAATCCCGAAATTTCCTCCGAGCGGGCGCGCCTCAAGGCCACCGACGAGGGCGTGTCCAAGGCCAGGGCGGGCTGGCGGCCTAAGGTGATCGTCAATGGCTCGGCCACCCTGGGAGTGAAGAAAACCACGCCCATGCCGGGGGATTCGCGCAATTACGACAGCGAGAGCATCTCCATCACCCTGTCGCAGCCGATATTCGACGGCTTCAAGACCGGCGCCCGGGTGCGCGGCGCCAAGGCGGCGGTGCGCGCCGGGCAGCAGAACCTGCTGGCGGTTGAGCAGAAGGTGCTGCTGGACGCCGCGACCGCCTACATGAACGTGGTGCGTGACCGCGAGATCGTGCGCCTGCGCAAGCGCAACATAACGGTGCTCAGGGAGCAGCTGGAGGCCGTGCGCTCGCGCTTCAGCGTCGGCGAGGTGACGCGCACCGATGTTTCCCAGGCGCGCGCCGCCCTGGCTCAGGCGCGGGCTGCCCATGCCCAGGCGCGCGCCGCCCTTGCCGCCTCGCGGGCGTCCTATGAAAAGGCCGTCGGCCAGCGCCCCGGCAGGCTTGTCTTTCCGCGCCGCCTGCCCAGGCTGCCGCGTTCCCTGGCCGCCGCCCTGAAGCGGGCCGAGCGCCTAAATCCCCAGATACTGGCCGCTGCCTGGGCGCGCGCCGCGGCGGAGCACAACATAATGGCCACCCGTGGCGACCTCTTGCCGTCGCTCGACCTGCAGGCCCAGCTTTCGGCCACGCGCAACAACGAGGAAAAATCACCGGTCGTCAAGACCCGCGACGCGCGCATCATGGCGACGCTGAAGATCCCCCTCTATCAGGGCGGCTTCGTCCATGCCTCGGTGCGCGAGGCCAAGCACAACGCCGAGGCCGCGCGCCTGTCGGTGGCGGTGGCGCGGCGCGCCGTGCGCCAGCAGGTAATGGCCGCATGGAGTAACCTGACGGCGGCGCGCCAGGTCATCACTTCCTCGCGGGCTGCCGTCGATGCGGCGCGGCTGGCCTATAATGGCGTGCGCGAGGAATACAAGGCCGGCTCGCGCACCACGCTGGACGTGCTGAATGCCCGCCAGACGCTGCTTGACGCGCGGGTGTCGCTGATTTCAGCCCGCGCTTCCGAGATTACCGCCGCCTATGCGCTGCTGGCGGCCATCGGCGAACTCACCGCTCACCGCTTGCGGCTTTCGGTGGCGGCCTATGACGCGGCGGCCCATTACAGGGCGGTCAAGTCGAAGTGGATCGGCACCGGGGATTGACGGGGGGGCAAATGGGCAGGCAGGAACGCGCTCGCGCCATGGACCAGATGCTGGCCTCCATACGCGAGGCCATTCATGAAGAGGTGGCCCACCAGGCGGTGGGGCTTCATGCCGCGGGCCGATCAGTGAGCGCGGAACGGCCGCCTTCCGCCGCCGATGACGTTTCACCCCCGGAGAGCCAGGCGGAATCAGCGGCTGATGAACACGTCCGGCGGGAGGAATATCCGGCCCCGGATTTCCTGCGCCCCTTGGGGGAGGAGAATGCCGGCGAGGATGATGATGCCCTGTGGGATGAGGCCCCTGTCCTCCCGCCGCAAGAGACGGACAGTGAAAGCCCGTCCCGGCATCGGACGCCGCCGCGCCCGGTGACCATGCGTCCCCGCACCATAAGCGCCATACTGGGCGGCAGGCTGGCCACCGGCGAGGCCATGGCCCGCCTGGGGCATGATTACGAGCAGCCGCAGGCGCTGGCCGGAGCTGTGGATCCGCACGGCGATCCGCATGATGATTCGCCTGCCGGGCCGTCCGCCGGGGAGGCGGGCCATCCATCCGGCCCCGGTGATGGCGGCGGCGGCGGGCAAGCGGAAGACGACGGCGGCTCATGGTGGCCCGATGAGGATCTGCATTTCCAGGATGTCCCGGACGCCGATGAGGCAGGCATGGAGGCCGCGCAATGGAGCGCCGAAGCTCTCCCGCCGCATGATGAAGATGATCTGGCGGATGGCGGGGACAGCGGGCTGCACGATAATGAAATGCATGACGAGCATGAAGCCGGTGACGCGGCGCACGAGGCCCCGCACGGGGCCGCATCCTCCGCCCGGCCCCTGGTTTCCCCGCAGGCGGCGGATTCGGCGGCCCGCGCCTTCGCCATTCTGCGCCGGAACCGGAGTGGCGCGGCTCCTGCCGTCAATGGCCTGGACGCCGCCGCCATCGAGGAGATGCTCAGGCCCATGCTAAGGCAATGGCTGGACGCCAACCTGCCCGACATCGTGGAGCGCCTGGTGCGCGAGGAAATCCGCCGCATAGCCCACGAGGGAACAGGGGAGGGGGAATAGGCTTCCCTGCCTCCTCCCTCCCGTCATTGACCGGCTGCTCGCCGCATTCCCATAGTTATCGGGTCATGCCTGCCTCGCCGGAGCGCTCAGGCCTCCTGCCCCTGGCGGCTGGCCAGCAGCCAGGCTATGAACAGGGCGGCGGTGACGTTCATCACCAGCGTATAGGTGATCGACGGCGTCATCATGTCCGGGTTGTTCAGCAAGTCGAAGGCGACGAATATGCCCAGCGCGCCGTTCTGCAAGCCGCCCTCGACGGCTATCGCCACCGCCTGCGGCCGCGGCAGGGCAAGGGCCAGCGCCAGCCCGAAGCCCAGCGCCATGATACCGGCATTGAGGGCGATCACCACCGGGCCGATCTCGCTCATGTTGTCCATCATCACCCGCCACTGGTTGGCGAAGGCCCAGATGACGATGAGGGCGAATACCACCAGCGATATGGGCCGCGCCACCTTCTCGATGCTTTCGGCGGCGCGCGGGGCGAAGTGATTTATCGCCATGCCGATGGCCACCGGCAGGGTGGAGACGGCGAACACCTTGAGCGCCATCTGGGCCACCGGCAGCGAGCCTGAAAGCTGCTGGCCCATGAAATGGCTCAGGGCGAAGGCGGTTATCAGCGGCACGGTGATCATCCCGGCCAGCGAGGTGATGGCGGTCAGGGTGATGGACAGGGCCGTGTCGCCGCGCGCTATGTGGGTTATCATGTTGGAGGTTATGCCGCCGGGGCAGGCGGCCAGTATCATCACCCCGACGGCGAATTCCGGGCGCAGGGGAAAGGCCGTCAACAGCGCGAAGGCGGCAAGCGGCAGCATGACCATCTGCACCGACAGGCCAAGCGCCACCGCCAGCGGATGGCGGGCCAGCTTGGTGAAATCCCGGATGCTCAGGGTCAGGCCCATGGCGAACATGATGAAGGCCAGCCCCAGCGGCAGCAACTTGGCTATGATTCCCATGAGTAACCTCCTTGCGAACTTGTCCGTTCGTTCATTGAACCAGCGACAGGCACATCAGCGCGGCAATGGCGAATTGCAGCCTTGCGGTATTGGCCAGTAGGGCATTGAACCAGCTCAGCGGCCGGGAATGAAAGCTCCACGCCAGCCACGCGGCATAGGGCAGGGTGATGAACACCGGCCACAGCATGCGCCCCGAGAGGCTCTCGAAGCCCGGCCACGGGGCGGCCAGCAACACGTAAGGCGCAAGCACGAGAAACGAGTAGACAATACCAGCGCGCCGCTTGCCCAGCCGAATGGCCAGGGTGGCGCGCCCGGCGGCCGAATCCTGGATGACGTCGCGGGTGTTGTTGACCAGCAGCACCGCCGCTCCCGGCAGGCCGCAGATCAGCCCGGCCACCATGGCCCGCGCGCTCAGGCCCTGCGCCTGCAGGTAATAGGAGCCGCCCACCGCCACCAGCCCGAAGAAGACGACGACGAAAAGCTCGCCCAGCGGGGTGTGCGATATGGGCCGCGGCCCGGCGGAATAGGCCGCTCCGGCGGCGATCGAGGCCAGCCCGGCGAGCAGTATCGGCACCCCGCCGCGCCACACCAGCCATATGCCGCAGACCATGGCCAGGGCAAAGGTGAAATGGGCCACCTGCCGCACCCTTGCCGCATCGAGCAGCCCGGCGGCGCATACCCGCGCCGGACCGAGGCGGCCGCCGGCGTCGGCCTTCTCGTCGGCGGCGTCATTGTGCAGGTTGGTGGCGACCTGTATCAGGACAGCGGCCAGCAGGGTGACGGCGAACAGCCAGGCATCGACGGAGCTGGTTTCCACCCAGGCCAGGGTGACGCCGAGAATCACCGGCGAGATGGCTATGGTCAGGGTGCGCGGGCGCATGGCCATCAGCCACAGGCGCAGGCTCTCCCCGGCGCGGCGCGCCATGGAGGTGGCGAGCGAGTTCATGGGCCGGCCTCCCCGGCCTTGCGCGCGTGGTGAATGGCGGCAATGCCGAACGACAGGTTGCGCCAGCGCACGTCGGAAAAACCGGCGTAACGCATCTTGTTCTCCAGCGCCTTCTGGCCGGGAAAACGGCGGATGGATTCGATCAGGTAGCGATAGGCGGCGGGCTCCCCGGCCACCCACGCGCCAAGGCGCGGAATGACGAAAAAGGAATAGAGATCGTAGAAAGGCTTGAGCCACCAGTGGGGGCGCGAGAACTCCAGGCAATAGAAACGCCCGCCGGGCTTGAGCACCCGTATCACCTCGCGCAAGGCGGCGTCGGGGTCGGACATGTTGCGCAGGCCGAAGGCTATGGTCACCGCGTCCACCGAATTGTCGGCCAGCGGCAGCGCCTCGCCCTCGGCCACCACCCACGAGATGGCGGGGCTGCCGGCATGAGCGTCGCGCCCGGCCTTCATCATGTTGAGCGAGGCATCGGCGACCACCACCCGCCGGGAGGGGTCATCGGCGGCCAGCAGGCGCGCCACGTCGCCGGTGCCGCCGGCCAGGTCGATGCACAGGCCGCTTATCCCGTCCAGCCGCAGCATACGCGCGAAGGCGCGCTTCCACAGGCGGTGGATGCCGAAGCTCATCAGGTCGTTCATCAGGTCATAGCGGCCGGCCACGGCATCGAACAGGGCGCGGATGCGGGCCCGCCGCTCGGCCGTGTCCACTTCCTGAAAGCCGAAGCTGTGTTTCAGATCGTCGCTCATGGGCAATGTGCATAGCCCGCGCGGCAGGTCATTTCCAGCCCCCACGCCACGTGGCGGACAAATTCCCGCCGGGCGGGTGATCTTTCCTGATCCAGGTCAAAGAATCCCCACCGCCGCGCGGCCGGGCATTTTTCATTCGCGGAAATGGATAAAATTTTACGCAATATTATGTTTGTTCCTGCAATTTCTGATTAACGGGTGGCACGTTCCTTGCGCTGCCACCGCTGCGCGAGGGGCATTTGTTCCAATTGTGCAGGGGAGAGACAAATGATGATACTCAGAGACTTTATCCGCGGCCAGAATGGCGCGACCGGCATCGAAAAGGCGGCCCTTGCCGCCGGACTGGCGCTGGCCCTGGCGGCTTCGATGCCGTTTTTCTCCAACCAGGCCCGCTCTCCATTGGGCATGGTCACCGCCGCCATTGACGGGATAACGCAGGCAAGCGCCAGCGGCGGCATGTCCCGCGACCCGCGCGACGTGGCCGGCATGGGTGATGCCGATCCCATAATGACCGGCTCCACCAATGCCGCCCACGCCCCGCGGCTGCGTGGCGCCAGCGCCGCCATGGACGGCGAAGGCGGCGAGGTGATAATCAGCGGAAACGGCGAATGAAGCCAGCTTGAACCAACGTGAAAATATCATGCGAGCCCTTGCGTGAACGGGCAAGGGAAACGCCCGCGGACGTCATGTCCGCGGGCGTTGCCTTGTCCACTCTTGTTTTTTGTGGACGCCTCCGAAACTTCCCCCGGCAGGGCACGGGGCAGGGGTATCCGGCAGGAAATCACAGGCGGTAGAGGATCTGGTCGGTCCAGAAGCGCTCCAGCCGCGCCAGCGCCTTGTTGAGACGCTCGAATTCTTCTTCGTCCATGCCCATGACCTCGCGGATCGAGGCCAGCTGGCGGTTGTAGAGTTCATCGACGCGGGCGCGCACCTGCCTGCCCTTGTCGGTGAGCCTGACGCGCACCGCCCGCTTGTCGGTGGTGGAGCGCTCATGGGACACGTAACCGGCCTTGACCAGCTTCTTCAGGTTGTAGGAAACGTTCGATCCCTGATAATAGCCGCGCGTCTTCAGCTCACCGGCGGAGAGCACCTCGTCGCCGATATTGTAGATGAGCAGCGCCTGAACCGGATTGATCTCCGCCTCGCCGTTGCGCTCGAATTCGTCCTTGACCACGTCCAGCAGCCTGCGGTGCAGACGCTCGATGAGATTGAGCGCCTCGAGATAACGGTGCTTCAGTGGCTGTTCCTGTCCGCCGGGCATGCCGGCATTGCTGTATTCAACGTTTTTCATTGTCTTGACACCCTGCCTGTTTTTTGTTTGGGGCGCGGCGGTTTTTTTGTGCCGTCATCCCCTCATGGTGCAGGAGCCTACAATGAGCGAGTTAAAAAGCCACCAAAAGACAAAGTAAATTTGATGTTTACTTTTAGATATTCCGTGACTTTCCGTTTAGAGTTTCCAGAATATCAATTGGTCAACGAAAGGTTTATGCAGGGCATGCCGCCGGTGATGAAACAACACCGGGCACGGGGTGACATTGCTGGCGTGATCCGCTTCACAGGGCATTTCAAGACCGAACTGGATCATTCCGATGGGCTCTTTCGCCCCATCGGCGGCGTGACGCTCCTTGCCAATGGCGTCACCATTGGCGATTGGGCCGCTTGCCGCTGGCGCGGGACCGGTAATAATCCAATTTGCCGGGAGCCGGCGCCATTCATTTATGAAGTCTGTTGAGGTCAGACCCTAACCGGCCTGTTCCTCCAGCGCCGCGCGGATCTTTTCCGCCGCCGCTTCCAGCTCTTCCGGATCGGCCATGTCGCCGGTGTGGGGGCGCAGGGGCTGTCCCTCGTGGCGGGGCAGGACATGCACGTGGGTGTGGAATATGACCTGTCCGGCGGCCGGTTCGTTGAACTGCTGCAGCAGCACGCCGTCGGCATCGAAGGCCGCCTTGACGGCGCGCGCCACCTTGGCCACCGTGCGCATCAGGTGGCACAGGTCCTCATCGGAAATATCCAGCACGTTGCGCGAGCCGTTCCTGGGGATGACCAGCGTATGACCGGTCACCCGCGGCATGATGTCCATGAAGGCCAGGGTATGCTCGTCCTCGTAGACCTTGTGGGCGGGCATCTCGCCCTCGATTATCCTGGCGAAGATATTGTCTGGATCGTAGGTGGGCATGGCTTTTTACCTCTTGTTTTCGCCGCCGAGGTTACTACCGGCGCAAGTGCCGTTCAAGATGGCTGTTCAAGACGCCTCGCCACCGCCGGCCGTTTCGAATATGGCTTCCACCTCCACGGTTACGCCAAGCGGCAATGACGATGCCCCGACCGCCGAGCGCGCATGCCGTCCGGCATCGCCGAATACCTCCACCATGAGGTCGGAAGCGCCGTTCACGACCTGCGGATGGTCGGTGAAACCGGGCGGACAATTGACGAAGCCCGTGAGCTTGACGACCCTCCTTATCCGCCCGAGATCGCCATCCAGCGCCGCCTTTGCCTGGGCCAGGCAGTTGATGGCGCACAGGCGCGCCGCCTGTGCCGCATCCTCCAGCGGCACCTCCTCTCCGGCCCGCCCGACATAGAGCGGCTTGCCGTCCCTGAGCGGAATTTGCCCGGCGGTGAACAGCAGGTTGCCGCTCATCACCCAGCCCACGTAATTGGCCACCGGCCGGGCGGCCATGGGTATGTCGATGCCCAGTCCGGCGAGACGCTCGTCGATCTTTCCCATTCGCCGTTTCCTCCTCTCCGTTCACTTCTCTCGCTCCAGGGTCTGGTCCCAATAAATGCATGGATGCCAGCGTCAAATAGCCAAGATATCAAGGGCTTTTTGTCCGCCGGCAATAGTGGCCCTATGCCGGTGGACAAAAAGCCCTTGAGATGCAGGGTATTTGACGCCCGAAGGGTTGCCGGGGAGAAAATCGGCATGAGCCGTATGAGCTTCATTTTCCATCTCTTTTCCATCCATGCCGATTTTCTCTCCGGCAACTGGCGCCATGCATTTATTGGGACCAGACCCTAAGGTAGCCCGCGCGCACCGGACACGCCGCCACGCCCGGCCGCCGGGAGTGGCCCGGCGCTTGTCATTGCTTCCCCATGCATTATTGTGTCCCGGTCATCGGGCCGGATGTGGTATCAGGCCCGACATTACATGAATACCATGCAGGGAACCACGATGAAAAAAGCCTCAGCCCCGCTGGCCATTGCGCTTGCCTCCGTCGCCGCCATGGCTGGCCTGGCCCGCGCCGAGAGCCCGCCCGTGATGGTGGAGCCGCAAGTGCGCTTGAGCGAGCATTCGGCCGTTTACGACCTGGAGCTGACCTCGGCCAGCCAGCGCTCCGGCATAGTCAGCGCCAGCGGCCGCATCGCCGTCGAGATAAGCGGCGGCGGCTGTTCCGGCTGGGCCAACGAGACGCGCATGGTCATCTCCTATATGCTGCGCAAGCGTGGCGAGCAACTGGTGGATTCGCGCAATACCAGCCATGAAGCCCATGACGGAAGCAGCTACCGCTTCATCGGCAGCGATTACCTGAACGGCGCCAGGACCTCCCACGAGGAGCTGAAAGGCGAGCGCAAGGGGGCAGGGGGCTCCATAATTATCACCTTCACCAAGCCGCGCAAGATGACCCGCGAGCTGCCCGCCGAAACCCTGTTTCCGGCCCAGGCGACGAAAAAGGTGATCGCGGCGGCCATCAGGGGAGAAAAGAGCCTCTCCATGCTGGTCTACGAGGGCTTCAAGGACGGGCGGCCGCGCCGCGTGTCGGTGATTATAGGCCAGCGGCTGGGCGAGGGGCACGGCGCCCCGGCGGAGCTGAAGGGCCTGCGCGCCTGGCCGCTGTCCATGGCCTATTACAAGGTCAGCGAAATATCCAGACGCGGCTTCGGCCTGCCGGAATACGAGATCTCCATGCGCATGTATGAAAACGGCGTCATCACCGCCCCGGTGCTCACCTATGACGACCACACACTGAGGGGCCGCCTGAGCAAGCTCAGGATGGGACGGCGCGAGGAAACATGCAAATAGGGGAGGGGCATGCAAATGGCTTCAATATGTTGCCGTCACTTTCTCATGTAATTAATTATAATATGCCTGTAATCTATTGAAAAATCACTTGTCACCATCTCGGTTTTTATAACCGGAGCCGAGGTCTATCGCCTCCTCGCCGAACTTGCGGCGCAGTCTTTCCGCCACCAGCTCGGCCCGTGCCGCGCGGCTGGCGCGCTCGTCGAGGCTGGCGCTCAGCGTGTTCTCGTCCGCCGCCTCCAGGTTGCTGATGCCAACTCCCACCAGGCGGCAGGGGCCGCCGTGCAGCCTGCGCAGC
>CAZXTT010000272.1:0-5833 GCA_964643775.1 uncultured Rhizobiaceae bacterium
CGGCCTGTTCACCCCCGCCGACATGAGCCGCGACCAGAGCTATTTCCTCTACGCCACCACCGCCGAACAGGTGGATTACCTGCGCTTTCCGCTGGCCGAATTCAGCAAGCGGGAAGTGCGCGAGCTGGCCCGCCTGATGAATCTTTCGGTGGCCGACAAGCCAGCCAGCCAGGACATCTGCTTCGTGCCTCCCGGCGGCTATGGCGAGCTGCTGCGCAAGCTGCGCCCCGGCGAGCTGCGCCCCGGCGACATGATGCACGTGGACGGCCGGCTGCTGGGCCGCCACGGAGGGATAGCCAACTACACCATAGGCCAGCGCCGCGGGCTCGGCATCGCCACCGGCGAGCCGCTCTACGTCGTCGCCATCGACGCCGCCGCCAACACCGTCACCGTGGGGCCGAAAGAGGCCCTGGCCCGCCACGAGATGGTGCTGCGCGCCGTCAACTGGCTGAAGTCGTCGCCCATCCCGGAAGGTGAGGAAAAGGCCCTGCCCGTGCATGTGAAAATCCGCTCCACCCGTCCGCCACGCCCGGCCCTGCTGTGGCTTGACGGCGATGCACGGGCGCATGTGCGCCTGCTGGATGCGGAATACGGCGTATCCCCCGGGCAGGCATGTGTCTTCTATGCCGCCCCCGGCCCCGGCGCGCGCATCCTCGGCGGCGGCATCATCGAAACGGCGGCACAGGAGCCGAACCAAGGCAACGCGTGATACCGGCATCCACGCATTGGTTTGATTTGAGCCATGAAATTGCCGCGAGCGCCATTCATTATTGTCAGCGAGCGGTCAATCGGGTAACGTTTCAGGGATTTGTTACTTACCCCGGCGCGCGCGGGAAGCTGCGCGCTGCTTTTTGTTGAAATCCGGGCGGCTGCCCCGCCAGCCCGCGGCAGCAAGAACACCAGCCGGGGCATGATGCGGAGGATGACGGGTGAGCGATCAGAAAATCGCCGAAATGGGCGAACAGGCGGTCAGGAAGGCGTATGCCCGCTGGGCTCCCGTTTATGACATGACATTCGGTGTAATCGCCGATTACGGGCGCAAGCGCGCCGTGCGCCACATAAACACCCTGCCGCCATCGAGGGTTCTGGAAGTGGGGGTCGGCACCGGCATCTCCCTGCCCGGCTACCGCCGCGACCACCTGATAACCGGCATAGACCTGTCGCCGGAGATGCTCGCCAAGGCGCGCGAGCGGGTGCGCCGCAAGGGGCTGAACAACGTCGAGGACATCCTCGAGATGGACGCCGGCGACATGAGCTTCGACGATGCTTCATTCGACGTCGTAACCGCCATGTACGTACTCACCGTGGTGCCCGACCCGGAAAAGGTCATGCGCGAGCTGGAGCGCGTCTGCCGCCCCGGCGGCGAGATCATACTGGTCAACCATTTCAGCACCGACAAGGGCCTGCGCGGCTCGGTGGAAAAGGGCATGGCCCGCTTCGCCGAGGACCTGGGCTGGCGCCCGGAGTTTCCCAAGGAAACCATCATGGTCTGCGACAATCTCAGGCTGGTCAGCGAAATGGCGCTGAAGCCCTTCGGTCTGTTCACCATGCTGCGCTTCCGCAAGGACGCGGAAGACGCTGCTCAACCCGTGGCGGCAGCCACGGCCGCCAGCATGTGATCCGCCAGAAAACCTGCGCATTTATTGAGTCCAGACCCTGGTCCAGCCCCTAACCCCACACTACACGACACCGTTCGCTCCGGTTCACCAAAAAGATGCTCCGCCGCTCCCTGAACCCGCCATTGCCCACCCAAAAGTGCGAGGCGAGCGGGGACAACCCCAAATAATGGCTTATTGAGCCATTACTGATGAAGGGAACGGCCTGTTTTCATGACGGCTTATCAAAGTGTCGTATAGTGTGCCCCAACCCCCTTGACTTTTATCCTGTGCGGTTTCTATATGCGCCTGCGCAAGCAAATGGCCGTCAACGCACGTCTTTCATGGTGCGTTTGAAAGTGTGGCGCGAACATTCGCGCGTCACGGCAGTGGCGGGGTAGCTCAGCTGGTTAGAGCAGCGGAATCATAATCCGCGTGTCGGGGGTTCAAGTCCCTCCCCCGCTACCAGACGGCCAGAGCATTTTCCTTCATTCGCGCACTCCCCGGCGCTCCCCGCCCGCCCCGCCCGAATCGCCAAAACGGCAAAAGCTGTTATTATGAGCGGGACAGTCTGATTCCACCGGAGGGCGCGCCCATGATCGAAGGCATCTCAATCGTCGTCGTCGTATTCGTGCTGCTGGTGCTCGTTACCCTGTTCATGGGTATCGTGGTGGTGCCGCAGGGATACAACTACACCGTCGAGCGCTTCGGCAAATACGTGAAGACCCTGTTCCCCGGCTTTCACATCATCATTCCCTGGATCGACCGCGTCTCCAACAAGGCCAACATGATGGAACAGGTGCTGGAGGTGCCCTCCCAGGAGGTCATCACCAGGGACAACGCCATGGTGCAGGTCGATGGCGTGGCCTTCTACCAGATAATGGACGCCGCCCGCGCCACCTACGAGGTCAACAATCTCGAATACGCCATGATCAACCTGGTGATGACCAACATCCGCACCGTCATGGGCTCCCTGGATCTCGACCAGTTGCTCTCCCACCGTGACGAGATCAACGCCCGCATACTGGCGGTGGTCGATGAGGCCGCCGGGCCCTGGGGCGTCAAGGTGACACGCATCGAGATCAAGGACATCCTGCCGCCCAACGACCTGGTGGACGCCATGGCCCAGCAGATGATCGCCGAGCGCAACAAGCGCGCCGCCATCCTCGAGGCCGAGGGCGTGCGCCAGTCGGAGATCCTGCGCGCCGAGGGCGAGAAGCAGTCGCAGATCCTCAAGGCCGAGGGCGAACGCGAGGCCGCCTTCCGCGAGGCCGAGGCGCGCGAACGCCTGGCCGAGGCGGAAGCCAACGCCACCCGCGCGGTCTCCAAGGCCATAGGCGAGGGCGACGTGCGCGCCATCAACTACTTCGTCGCCAACAATTACGTGCAGGCGCTGGAGAAGCTGGCCTCGGCCCCCAGCCAGAAGGTGCTGATGATGCCGCTGGAGGCCTCTTCCGTCATCGGCTCGATCGCCGGCATATCCGAAATCGCCCGCGAGGCCTTCGGCAGGGACGCGGCCGGCTCCGGCAAGAGCCCCCTGCCGCGCACGCCGAAAACCGACTGATGGGGAGTAACCGCCGATGAGTTCCGACCTGTTCAACCAATACGGCTGGTGGACGCTGGGCATGCTGCTGCTGGTGGCCGAAATCCTGCTGCCCGGCATCTGGCTCATGTGGTTCGGCATCGCCGCCCTGCTCACCGGCGTGGTGACCTTGCTGTTCCCGGCCCTCGGCTGGCAGGCGCTGGCCGCCATATTCGCCCTTTTCTCCGTCGTGCTGGTGTTCGGCCTGCGCCCCCTGATAAGCCGCCTGCTGGAGAAGGAAACCGACAGGCCCAACCTCAACCGCCGCCTTCATTCACTCATCGGCCAGACGGCGCAATTGACCAGGCCATTGGAGAACGGCCACGGCGAGGTGAAGATCGGCGACACCCTGTGGCGCGTCACCGGCCCCGACCTGCCCGAGGGCAGCCGCGTGCGCGTCATATCGGTGGACGAACAATCCATGGCCCTGAAGGTCGAGCCCGCCTGAAAGGTCCGGCAGCCTGCCCGGAACGCCTCACGCAATGACCATGCGCGTGCCCGGGCGGCACAGGCGCAGAACCCTTTCCATGTCGCCGCGCCTGATGGCTATGCACCCCAGCGAAGGCAAGAATCCCGGCCGCGCCAGGTGAAAGAATATGGCGCTGCCCAGCCCCTGCTTGCGGGGCTGGATATTGAAGTTGATCACCACGATGATGTCGTAGATATGATCCTCCCGCCACAGCCGCTCGGCGCTGGCCGCGAAGGGATGGCGCACCGGCCGGTTGTAGCGGGGATGAAAGGGCTCGTCGCACCAGCCGTCATCCGGGCGCAGCGGGCGCACCGGCAACATGGTGCGCGGACGGCGCACCCTGTCGGGGCGGTATAATACCTCCATGAGCGCAAAATCGCCCACCGGCGTCGCCCTGTCCCCCTCGCGCGGCATGTGGGTAAGCGAATTGGCCCCGATGGCCGCCGGCATGACAAGCCCGCCCGCCCTCAGCACCGCGCGGCTGCGCTGGCGCGGGTTCACGAAAAGTCGCAAATGGTCAACTGTGCGTGTAGTCATGGCGGCCCGTTTTGCATTGCGCCGATGAAATCATTAGAATCATCCGCTGCATGCACGATCATGATGAAACGGGATGAAACCACATGGGGCAGGAAAAGAAAATCCTCATTGTCGATGACGACGAGACGCTGCGCGAGATACTGGGCGAGCAGTTCTCCCTGCATGACGAATTCGCCGTCGCCGAGGCGGAAAACGCCGCCGAGGGAATAGCGGCGCTCAAGGAGGACAATTTCGACCTGGTGCTGCTCGATGTCGACATGCCCGACATGGACGGCCGCGAGGCCTGCAAGATAATGCGCCGCAATGGCTATGCCGGGCCGATAATCATGCTCACCGGCGAGGACAGCGAATCCTCCATAATTCTCGGCCTCGACGCCGGGGCCAACGATTATGTCACCAAGCCCTTCCGCTTCGCCGTCCTGCTGGCCCGCATCCGCGCCCACCTGCGCCAGCACGAACAGAGCGAAAGCGCCACCTTCCGCATCGGCCCCTATACCTTCCAGCCGGCCCAGAAGATGCTGATCACCGATGACGGCCGCAAGATCCGCCTGACGGAGAAGGAAACATCCATCCTCAAGTATCTCTACCGGGCGGGAAACAAGGCGGTATCGCGCGACACCCTGCTGCACGAGGTCTGGGGCTACAACGCCGGGGTCACCACCCACACCCTGGAAACCCACATCTACCGCCTGCGCCAGAAAATGGAAAAACAGCCATCCCAGGCAGAAATACTGCTCACCGAAACCGGCGGCTACCGGCTGGCGCCGTGAACCGGCCGGGCTTCCTTGCGATAGCCCGGCCCTGCTTGCGATAGCTTTGGCCCCGCTTGTGATAGCCCGGCCCCGGCAGTATGCTGGCGGAGAGTGGAATCACTTTCTCCGGGGTCAAGGGCATGCGACTTATATCCGCCTTTCCGCTGCTGGTTTTCGTTCTCGCCGCCTTCAACATGGTTTTCTGGAGCGACGGGCTGGCGCTCGATAACCAGGTATTCAGCACCGTCATGACATCCGGGGCGCTGCTGGTGCTGACCGTCGCCGACAGCCTCATCCTGCTGGCCCTCTTCGTGCTGTTCATCGAGATCCTCAAGTCGACCGGCGCATCCGGCACCACCATCCTCGATCACATCCTCTCCACCGGCGTTTTCATCCTCGCGCTGGTCGAGTTCCTGCTGGTGCCGGAGGCCGGCAACAGCACCTTCCTCATGCTGGTGATAATGTGCCTGATGGACGTGGTGGCCGGATACTCGGTAACCATCCGCACGGCGCGCCGCGACGTCAGCGTGGGGCATTGACGCGGGGGCCGGACTCAGGGCTCCAGTTCGGCATCCCAGTAGAGATAGTCGAGCCAGCTCTCGTGCAGGAAGTTGGGCGGGAAGTGACGGCCCATGTTCTGCAGCTCGTAATGGCTGGGAACGCGCGGCGCCACGCGCGGGAACATGCCCGCCTCGCGCGGCAGGCGGTTGGCCTTCCTGCGGTTGCACGGGGCGCAGGCGGCCACCACGTTGTCCCACGTGGTGCGTCCGCCGCGCGAGCGCGGTATGACGTGATCGAAGGTCAGATCATCGCCCGATCCGCAATACTGGCAGGTGAAGCCGTCGCGCAGGAACACGTTGAAGCGGGTGAAGGCCGGGCGCGAGGGCGGCTGCACGTA
>CAZXTT010000273.1:0-6159 GCA_964643775.1 uncultured Rhizobiaceae bacterium
AGGGATGGTGCTGCCGGAGTGAATTGAACACTCGACCTCTCCCTTACCAAGGGAGTGCTCTACCCCTGAGCTACGGCAGCATCGGGAGCGCTTATGACGCTTTTCAGAGCCTTTTTCAAGGGTAAAATACCAGCACCCGCCTTGCCGCCGCCACCGCCGCCATGCAACAAGTGGCCGCATGAGGTCAGCATGAGCAAGACACCGAAAAACAAGGGCCGCCCGCCACGCGAGGAACTGGCCGAAAGGCTGCGCGAGAACCTGCGCCGCCGCAAGCGGCAGGCGCGCGCCCGCGCCGCCGCGGCGCGCGGCAAGGACGATGCCTCCGCCGGTTGACGGCGGCGGGCCGCCCGATTCACCCGCCGGCGGTTGCCGCCCTGGCATCATTCGTGCTTAAAGGCTTTCAACGGGCAAACAGTCATATTTTCCACGGGTCGATTACATGGATCGCATTCTCATTCGCGGTGGCAACCGCCTGTCCGGCGAAATTCCCATATCCGGGGCCAAGAACGCCGCCCTGCCGCTGATGATCGCGGCCCTGCTCACCGACGAACCGCTCACCCTGTCCAACATGCCGCGGCTGGCCGATGTCTCGCAGTTGCAGCGCATCCTGCGCAATCACGGCGCCGATGTCATGCTGGAGGGCAAGAAGGCGGGAGCCGGGCCCTTCAGCGGCGACGTCATGCGCATTCACGCCCGCGACATAATCGACACCACCGCCCCCTACGAGATGGTCTCGCGCATGCGCGCCAGCTTCTGGGTGCTGGGGCCGCTGCTCGCCCGCTGCCACGAGGCCAAGGTGTCGCTGCCCGGCGGCTGCGCCATCGGCACTCGCCCGGTGGATTTCTACCTCAAGGCGCTGGCCGAGCTGGGGGCCGACATGGACGTCGAGGGTGGCTACGTGGTGGCCAGCGCCCCCGGCGGCCTGCGCGGGGAGCGCATCGTCTTCCCCAAGGTTTCGGTGGGCGCCACCCACGTCGCCCTCATGGCCGCCACCCTGGCGCGCGGCGAGACGGTGATCGAAAACGCCGCCCGCGAGCCGGAGGTCAGCGACCTCGCCCATTGCCTGTCCGCCATGGGAGCTAATATCGAGGGCATAGGCACCTCCACCCTGCGCATCCAGGGCGTCGAGCGCCTGCACGGGGCCCGTCACCCGGTGCTCGCCGACCGCATAGAAACCGGCACCTACGCCATGGCCGTCGCCATGACCGGCGGCGAGGCGCTGCTCACCGGCGCGCGTGGCGACACCCTCGACGCCTTCGTCGAGGTGATGAAGGAGGCCGGGGTGTCCATCGCCATGGAGGAAGGCGGCATGCGGGTGCGCGCCAACGGCGGCATCGAGCCGGTGTCGGTGGAAACCCAGCCATATCCCGGCTTCCCCACCGACCTGCAGGCCCAGCTCATGGCCCTGATGACCCGCGCCTCCGGCACCTCCACCATCCGCGAGACGATTTTCGAAAACCGCTTCATGCACGTGCAGGAGCTGGCCCGCCTGGGGGCCGACATCACCCTCAACGGCGACACCGCGCTGGTTCACGGGGTGGACAAGCTCACCGGCGCGCCAGTCATGGCCACCGACCTGCGCGCCTCCGTGTCGCTGGTCATCGCGGCCCTGGCCGCCGACGGCGAAACCGAGCTCAACCGCGTCTATCACCTCGACCGCGGGTTCGAATCGCTGGAACACAAGCTCGCCGCCGTGGGCGCCGATATCGAAAGAGTGAGCGGCTGATCCTATATTGGGTTCATGGGCCGATTGCTCAGCGGGAGACGAGAACCATGGAACTGCTCAAACTGGCGGCGCTGGACGACGAGGACCTGCAGGTGATCTCCGCCCACATGCAGGACGCGGTGCTCAAGGTGGGCGACATGAGCTACCTGCCGTCGAAGGCGCGTTTCGTCATGGTCGCCAACCGCTTCGACTGGCCCGCCGCCCGCCGCTCCGCCGCCGACAAGCCGCGCCGCGCCCGCACGGGGCTGCATTTCGAGCGCGTGCTTTCCGTCAAGTCGCGCAATATCCGCACCCAGGCCCGCGACGGCGTGCTGTCGCTGCTGGCCATCACCTTCACCCCCGACGACGAGCCCCCCGGCGGCGTCATCGAGCTGATCTTCTCCGGCGACGGCATCATCCGCCTGCAGGTGGAATGCGTGGAGGCATGGCTTGAGGATCTCGGCCAGATGTGGGAGACATCATCCATCCCCGATCACGACACCGGCGACGAATAGCGAGGAAGCACCATCATGGCGCGCATTCTCAACAGCGCGGATCCCAATTTCGCGCGCGATATCGACCAGTTGCTTAGCGACCGCGCCGCCGGCGAGCTGGATGTCGCCGACGCGGTGGCCGGCATAATCCGCCAGGTGCGTGAAAGGGATGACGAGGCCCTCTGCGAGCTGACGGAGAAGTTTGACCACTTCGACGCCCGCGCCCGCGGACTGGCCATCACGCCTGAGGAAATATCGGCCGCCCGCGCCCGCGTCCCCGGCGAGGTGCTGGCCGCCCTCGAGCTGGCCGCCGAGCGGGTGCGCGCCTATCACCAGCGCCAGTTGCCGGAGGATGAGACATACACCGACGAAATCGGCGTCACCCTCGGCCACCGCTGGACGCCGGTTGACGCGGCTGGCCTCTACGTCCCCGGCGGGCTGGCCGCCTATCCCTCGTCGGTGATAATGAACGCCGTGCCGGCCCGCGTCGCCGGCGTCGGGCGGCTGGTCATGGTGGTGCCCACCCCGCGCGGCGAGGTCAACGACCTCGTGCTGGCCGCCGCCGACGTCGCCGGCATCGACGAGGTATGGCGCATCGGCGGCGCGCAGGCCATAGCGGCGCTGGCCCATGGCACCCGCTCCATCTCCCCGGTGGACATCATAGTGGGCCCCGGCAACGCCTATGTCGCCGAGGCCAAGCGCCAGGTGTTCGGAACCTGCGGCATAGACATGATCGCCGGCCCCTCCGAGGTGTTGATAATAGCCGACGACAGCGCCGACCCGCGCTGGCTGGCCGCCGACCTGCTGGCCCAGGCCGAGCATGACCGCGCCGCCCAGTCCATATTGATAACCACCGACGCCGAATTGGCCAGGGCGGTGGCCAAGGCGGTGGACGAACAGCTCGCCACCCTGCCCAAGGCCGACATTGCCGGGGAAAGCTGGAACAGGCACGGGGCCGTCATCGTGACCCGCGACATGGACGAGGCCGCCGCCATCTCCGACCGCTTCGCCCCCGAGCACCTCGAGCTGGCGGTGCGCGATCCCGACGAGCTGCTGGGCAAGGTGCGCCACGCCGGGGCCATCTTCATCGGCCACCACACCCCCGAGGCGCTGGGCGATTACGTCGCCGGCCCCAACCACGTGCTGCCCACCTCGCGCTCGGCGCGCTTCTCCTCCGGGCTCAACGTCCTGAGCTTCATGAAGCGCACCACCCTGTTGCGCTGCTCTCCGGCGGCGCTGGCCGAGATAGGCCCCGCCGCCGTCACCCTGGCCGAGACGGAAGGGCTGGAAGCCCACGCCCGCTCCGTCGCCCAAAGGCTTGACCGGCGGCGCGAGGAATGAGATCCCGGCATGGGCGAGAGGCGCAAATCATGGCCCGACAGTGAACGGCTCATCGCCGTCGATCTTGACGACAGCCTTGCCCGCGCCCCTTCTCCCGACATCGAGCACGAGCGCCGGGTGGCCGTCTATGACCTCCTGCAGGACAACCGCTTCGCCCTGCCCGGCAAGGGCTCCGGCCCGTGGCGGCTCAGGCTCTCCATCGTCGAGCGGCGGCTGATTTTCGAGGTTTCCGGCGAGGACGAAAAGCCGGTTTCCATAATCGGCCTTTCCCTGTCTCCCTTCCGCCGCATAGTGCGCGATTATTTCATTATCCGCGACAGCTACTTCGATGCCATACGCCGCGCCCAGCCGTCGCGCATCGAGCCCATAGACATGGCCCGCCGCGGCCTCCACGACGAGGGCGCGGAGCTGCTGCGCGAGCGCCTGCGCGGCAAGGTGGAGATGGATCACGACACCGCCCGGCGGCTGTTCACCCTGCTGGCGGCCCTTCACTGGCGGGGGGCCGGACGATGATCGACCGGCCCTCGGCGGTGCTCTTTGTCTGCACCCTCAACGCCTTCCGCTCGCCCATGGCCGAGGCGCTGGTGCGCCGCTATTACGGGCGGCGCATATACGTGCAGTCATGCGGCGTGCGCCCGGAGGGAACGGTCGATCCCATGGTCGTGCAGGTGATGGACGAAATAGGCGCCGACTTGTCCTCGTTCCGCCCCAAGAGCTTCTGGGAGCTGGACAACCACGGCTTCGACCTCATCATCACCCTCTCCCCGGAGGCCCACCACCACGCCCTCGAGCTGACCCGCACCGAGGCGGTGGAGGTGCGCTACTGGCCGACCATGGACCCCACCATCTTCACCGGCTCCCGCCAGCAGGTGCTGGAGGGCTTCCGCATGGTGCGCGATTCCCTCGCCAGGCGCATCAGGCAGACCTTCGGCTCCCGCCCCGCCCCCGCCCCGTGAGCCGCGCCGGACCAGGGATGGACAGGGCAGGGAGAGCAGGGAGAGCAGGGCAGGGGCGCGAGCGGCGGGATCAGCCCTTCAGCCAGCCCTCCACCATTTCGCGCGTCGGGTGGCTGCCGGCATGCACCACCGCGCCGTCAATGGCCACCCCCGGCGTGGACATGACGCCGGCGGCCATTATCTCCACCGTGTCGGTCACCTCGCCGACCTCGACATCCACCCCCATCTCCTCCGCCACCCGGCGTATGAGGGCCTTGGTGTTCTCGCAGTTCTTGCAGCCGGAGCCGTATACGGTGATCTTTTTCATGGCGCTATTTTCCTTTCACGTTGACGTTCGAGGATCATTTCAGGCGAACAGAAAGTTGAACAGGTAACCCACGCACACGAAGGCTACGAACAATATGGCGCAGAAGGTGGCGATCAGGCGCGGCTTCAGGACCTTGCGCAGGATTATCATCTCCGGCAGCGAAATGGCCGCCACCGACATCATCAGCGTTAGCACCGTGCCTATGGGCAGCCCCTTGGCGATAAGGCTCTCCACCACCGGTATCACGCCCGAGGCCGACGAATACAGCGGAATGCCGATCAGCGCCGCCGCCGGCACCGCCAGCGGGTTGTCCGCCCCCGCCACCCGCAACAGCGCCTGCGCCGGCACGAAGCCGTGCAGCAAGGCCCCGGCGGCTATGCCGATGAGGACGTATTTCCATATGCGCCGGAGTATCTCCGCCGTCTCTTGCCTGGCGAAGGCCAGCCTGCCGCGCCACGAGGTGTCGGGCCGCGGGGTGAATACCTTGCCCATGCGGATCTTCCACACGTAGTCCTCCACCCAGCCCTCCAGCTTCAGGGCCTCGATGAGCAGCCCGCCCATCAGCCCCGTGGCCAGCCCGGCGGCTATGTATAGCGCCGTCACCTTCCACCCCAGCACCGCGGCCAGCAGCACCACCGCCACCTCGTTTATCATCGGCGAGGCGATGAGGAAGGCCATGGTCACCCCCAGCGGGATGCCGGCCTCGAGAAAGCCTATGAACAGCGGCACCGACGAGCACGAGCAGAAGGGCGTCACCGCCCCCAGCGTTACCGCCAGCGGATATGAAACGAAGCGCGGACGCCCCGCCACCAGCTCGCGCACCCGCTCCGGGGAGATCATGGCGCGCAGGAAGCCCATGGCGAAGACTATGGCCGCCAGCAGCACGAATATCTTGACGCTGTCCTCGATGAAGAAGTGAACGGCCTCGCCCGTCGGCGAGCCGGGCTTCAGCCCCAGCAGCCCCCAGGTCAGCGCGTCGGCCAGGCGGGTGAACACGGCGAGCATCGGCTCACTTGGCCCCCGCCGCCGCGCGCCGCCGCGCCAGCCGCGCCGCGTCGTCGCGGCACGGGGCCTCCTCGCGGCAGCCGCGCGCCAGCCCGCCTATCACCTCGCGGGCCCATTCCGGCAGCCGCGGGTGCAGGCGGTAATGCACCCACAACCCCTGCCGCCGCGCCCTCACGATGCCCGCCTTGCGCAGCAGCGCCAGGTGAGACGAAACGCGCGGCTGCGCCAGCCCCAGCGCCGCCGTTATGTCGCACACGCAAAGCTCGCCGCCATCGGCCAGCAAGGCCACGATGCGCCGCCGCGCGCTCCCCGCCAGCAGGGCGAACAATGTTCCGGTATCCAGGCTCATGG